>NZ_JAMYMO010000020.1:0-90462 GCF_040318575.1 Mesorhizobium sp. M1088
GCCCGTACTTCCATCCTATCGGGGAACAACCACCCGCTCTTCAATATGTGACCGTTTCCGGCTTCAGGGCGACTCGCTCCGCGATTACCCCATGTTTGAAATTAAGACGACGGTCCATCGTAGTCAGGCGGTGGCGGCGTGCCTGGCCACCGAAGCTCGACTTCCTCGCAGGAGTCTTGCATGCGCATGACGCGGACGGCGTTGCCGATCACATCGGCGGGGCGCTTCTGGCCTCTAGGTCCGGTGGGCAATTGCTGCCTCCTGAATTGGCCAGCGCTTATACGCGACGACCCAGAGAATGATTATCATTCCCAACGGGACCACAGAGAGAAGCACCCACGCCCGAGACATTCTTAGTCGCCCAAACAGCACCCACGCGGGGATTGCTGTGAGGACTGTCAACAACGCGAATGGTAGCAACTGAATCGGATCTGACATTGGGTGCCTTCCATGCTTTCCGCTGAGCACATAGGCGGTTTCGCCTAGGCGAGCAAACCGGGATAGGCGCTTTCGCATATTTCAAATTTCAAACTGAGACACTACCGTGGAAGACCTCGCTTGACAGCCGACTTCTCGTGACCGCAAAGTCCCGTGATGCGGGCGATTGGCTGGAATAGAATTGCGCGTGCCGGGGCAATCGTGCTGATGATCGGCACAAATGTTCCTGCGCCGGCACGTTCCGACTCGCTCCTTCTCACAAGCCCGTCCCAGCCGGCCAATGTCGGCGATGCGATGCTGGCGGCTGCCAATTATCATGATTCCGGCGACTATGATCGCGACCTTGCCGCTGTGGCGAAGCAGGCAGGCGACTGGGTCGTCAAGCGCGCAATGGAGGTGCCTCGCCCCGCACTGGTGCTCGATATCGACGAGACGGCTTTGGCCAACTGGGAAGTGATCACACGTGACAATTTCGGCCGCCCGATCGGCGGCGCCTGCGACATTGCAATCGACGGTCCCTGTGGCTGGGCCGCCTGGGATCAGCTTGCGAAGGATCCGGCGATCGACCCGGTGCTGGAGGTTTTCCGGCAGGCACGAACGGCGAAAGTCGCGGTGTTCTTCATCACCGGACGTCCGGAGGACCAGCGTCAGGCAACCGAACAAAACCTGCAGTCGGCCGGCTATGCCGGCTACGAGCACCTTTACATGGTCCAGCCTGGGGCCAAATACGGCTCCGCCGCAGATTTCAAGGCACCCATAAGGGCCGAAATCGAAAAGGCCGGCTACACAATAATTGCCAATGTCGGTGACCAGCCATCCGACCTGTTCGGTGGGCATGCCGAGAAGCTGTTCCAGCTGCCTAATCCGTTCTACCGGGTTCGCTGACGGCCGGAACGGCACAAGCCCGGATCCTCGGCTCCTTGCCGAGCACCTACTAAGGTATCAAGACAACTTTGCCGGTCGCGCCGCGCTCCTCCAGCAGGCGATGTGCGTGGCTGGCCTGGTCGAGCGGGAAGCGGCCACCTTTGGTCACCACAAGCTGACCACCAGCGGCCAGATCGAAAAGCTCCAAAAGGCCGTCACGGAGCCCGTCCGTAGACAGCAACGGCAGCAGGGCAAAACCCTTCAGCGACTGGTTGCGGCCGATCATCGCCTCCATCTCCGGGGCGCCGAGCGCGTATCTGCCGAGTGCTGCAAACACCAACTCTCCGCGAAGTGCCAGAGCCTCCAGCGCAACCGCCGTCAGCGGGCCGCCGACAATGTCGTAGATGATGTCGACGCCAGCGCCACCTGTCGCTGCCCGGACGTGCACCGGCCAATCCGTGTTGCTGTAGTCGACGGCAGCATCGGCTCCCAGCGACAAAGCAAGGTCGAGCTTGGCCTTGCTGCCGGCTGCCGCGATGACACGGCTTGCACCGGCGCGCTTGGCAAGCTGGACGAGCAACGAACCGACGCCGCCCGCGGCGGCGGCGACCAGCACCGATCTGCGGGCGGGCGGGCTTTGCCACGATAGATACAATGCCGTCAGTCCTTGCACCATCAATGCCGTCGCGTTTTCGAACGAGAGCGAATCCGGCAAGGGCACGGCCAGGCTTGCGTCGATCGTCACATACTCGGCATAGCCGCCAAACGGGCGGCTCGAGGCGAACAACGGCGCGGCGACGCGCGTGCCGAGCAAGGAAGCGTCCACCCCCTGCCCAAGCGCCTCCACGATCCCGGCGGCCTCGACGCCAGGGATCATCGGCAGTTGCGGCGTCACCGCATAGCGATCCGCGCGCATCAGCACTTCGAAGAAATTCACCCCGGCCGCATGAACGCGGACCAGGACCTCGCCGGCTTGCGGCTCAGGCTTCGGCACCGTGACTATGTCGAGAACGTCGGGCCCGCCGAAGCGGCTCAGTTGAATGGCTCTCATCGCATGCACCGATAGCTGTTGGCATCGGCCGCTGTTTGCCACTATCTGCCTGGCTTCGACTACACACCAATTTGTCCGCTGCTGACCGGGAGGTGACCATGGCCAAGCCGATCAAGAGACTGCCGCTGCTGCCGGCGGAGCGCGCGCTGAAAGTGATTTCGGGGCGCTGGAAGGCGGTCATCCTGTACCATCTCTTCGACGCGCCCCGGCGGCTGTCGGCGCTGCAGGCGCTGATGCCCGATATCACCCAGAAAGTGCTGATCCAGCAGCTTCGCGAAATGGAAGAGCACGGCCTCGTCCGCCGCGAGATCTTTGCCGAGATACCTTCGCGCGTCGAATATTCGGCGACGCGGCTCGGCCTCAGCCTCGAACCGATCCTGCTGGCACTTTGCCAGTGGGGCCAGCATCACGCCGACGAGCTGAATGAGATGGACCGCCTTGCCGATTGCATCATCAGACCACGGCAAGCGCAGGACGCCCATGCCGTGTAAACAAAAGGGGCGGCGCATGCGCCGCCCCAATGCTTGGGAGAATTAATCCTTGGAGGACTGTTCGAACCTGTGCTCAGGCCGCCTTGACTTCCTCGGCGACGGCATCGGCCTGACGCGCCGTCTTCAGCACCCTGGCCCACCATGCAATGTCGTTGACCAGCGCGGTTGCCGCCTGGTTGAGGTGCTCGAACTCATCGAGCTTCTTGTCGCCTTGCTTGACCGCAAGGAAATCGGCCCAGGAGATGTGTACGGCGGACTTCACCGGCGCCATCTGCAACTCGACCGCATGCAGCCTCAGCTGCTCGACCGCGCGCGCGCCACCGACGCTGCCATAGCCGACGAAGCCGGCCGGCTTCTTGTTCCACTCGTTGGCGGCGTAGTCGATGGCGTTCTTCAGCACGGCCGTCGGGCCATGATTGTATTCGGCGGCGGTGAAGATGAAGCCGTCGAATCCGGCGACCTTCTTTTGCCAGCGCTGCGCCACTTCGTTCTGCGACGGCGCCCAGGCGGAGGATGCGACCTCATCGAAGAACGGCAGCGGGAAATCGCGCAGGTCGACGACTTCGACGTCGATGTCGGCGTGCGACTTGGCGATCTTGGCAATCCATTCGGCCGGGACGTCGGCAAAGCGCGCGGCGCGGGTCGAACCAATGACGATGGCAATTTTGGGTTTTGACATAGAGGGGCTCTCCTTACAGGAATACTGGTATCGTTTAGATACCTGAGCTATATGAGTAACTGGCCGCTCAATGTGCAAGGAGGCACTTTTTTGTTACCAAGGCACCCGCACCGCACCGAGGACTGCCGCGCCATCTCGGAAATCCTGCAGCGCGTCGGCGACAAATGGACGGTGCTCGTGGTTGGCAAGCTTGGCAACGGGCCGCTGCGTTTCAACGAGTTGCGCAGCGCGGTCGGCGGCATTTCGCAAAAGATGCTGACCACGACCTTGCGCGGGCTCGAGCGCGACGGCTTCGTTACACGCACCGTGTTCCCGACCATCCCGCCGCGGGTCGACTACGAATTGACCGATCTTGGCTACGAACTGCTGGTGCCGGTCGATGCGCTCGGCGAATGGGCACGCAAGAACACCGAGCGCGTCAAGGCGGCGCGCGAGAAGTTCGACGCCATGCACAGCTGAACCCTTGTGCTGCAAGGGTTTGAACCTGCCCGGGAGCCTCCGGATGAGCGCTACTGCTGTAACTGCATCTTGCTCTTCGGCAGCTTCTCGATCCGGTTCCATTTCGGGTTGGGACTGACCACCCTGCCGCCAATCGTGCAGGTCGTGGTCGTCTCCTTGCGGCAATTGCTCACCGTCGTGCCGCTGGTGTCGCATTTCGTCGCCGAGCAGATCTCGCATTTGGCCGCCTGCCCGTTGATGGTGCGGTTTTCCGACGTGCAGGTGGCGCCTGGATCGCCTTTTTTGACCTCGGCAAAAGCGCTTGCGGACGACAGGCAGAGCAAGGCTGCAAAGGTACCCGCCAGGGCAGCGTTCAGCATGTGTTGACGCATTGTCTTTCCTCCCAATATCCCGTCGGTCGCGCTGCAGGCGCACATGCGGGAACCCGTTAGCCAAAGACCACGCGGGATCGCTGTCCGCATCCCCCGCGCGGGAGAGACGGCTGTTTAAATCCGTCTTCTGGGAATCAGGCCGGGTCAGCCTTCGGCCGGAACCGCCTTCGGCTTGCCTTCGCCGTCCAGCGCCACCATGACGAAGTCGGCATGGGTGACCTTCTCCATCAGGTCGGAGAGATAGCGCTGCGCCCAGGCCTCGACCTTGAGCGTCATCGAGGTGCGGCCGACGCGTTCGACATGCGTATAGATGCACAGCGTGTCGCCGATCTTCATCGGCTTGGCGAAGGACATTTCCTTCACCGCCGCCGTCACCACGCGGCCCTTGGCGCGCTCGGCGGCGCGGATGCCGCAGGCGAGATCCATCTGCGCCATCACCCAGCCGCCAAAAATGTCGCCTGCCGCATTGGCGTCGGAAGGCATGGCCAGCGTCCTGAGCGTCAGATCGCCGATCGGCCGCCCGTCCGCGTAATGCACCATTTGGCCAATCCTCTCGAAGCCGATTGTCCCGATCCCGTATCGTCATGGCACGGGCAGGTCAACGCGCCACTGAACAGTGTCGCGGCCTGAGGTTCGGCTATCGGTCGACAGTGTTGAAAAGATGCTGTGCGGAGGGGGACGTAGGCATAGGCGTTGCCCTCGCGAATAACATGACCGATTCCTGGAAAGGGCAGGTGCATGCCTGCGACGAGCAGGCCATCCGCCGACACCATGTCGAGCACTTTCTGGCGTGTGGCGATTGCGGCCTCCTGGTCCACGTCGAAGGCGATTGCCCATTCCGGATGCGCAAATTGCAGCGCGGAGGCGTGAATTACGTCAGTGAAGAGCAGCAGGTGGTTGGCCCTCCGAACGGCCTCGCTGAGCCCCGGCTGGCCGCCTACTGGACAGGTTGCCGGGGTTCGAGCGCTCGGCGCAACGTCGGCGCCTCTTGCTCGATATGATCCCACAGACGGTTCGAGATCGGCCCCTGCGGCCGGTCGCGGCGGCGCGCCACCACCAACTCCTCGGTGCGGCCTGGCAGATGACGGCCGGCAACGGATTGCAGGCGTCCGTCGCGCAGCTCATCCTCGATCAGGAAGCGGGGCATGTGGCCCCACGCGAGGCCCTGCAGGATGATTTCCTTCTTCATCCCCTGGTCGGCCACCATGCATTGCGGCGCACCCTCGATCATGAAGTAGTCTTGTTGCGGTGAATGGCGGGCCGTGTCGCGCATGACACATTGGGTGAACGCGTGCATCTGATCCGGCGTGATGGGGTGCTTGATCCGCTCCGGTAGGAAGCCCGACGCCACTACTGGGACGAAGTGCACCTTGCAGAGATCGATCCATTCCACCCGCGGATCGCTCTTGTCGATCCAGTGCAGGATCAAATCGGCTTCGTCATCGAAGAGGCGCTCCCACGGGCCGCCCACCGCCTCGAAATGCAGGTGCAGGCGTGTGCCCGGACACTGGGCGAAGAACCGTCCGAGCATGCCCAATGCCTGCGGGCGCGGGCAAAGGTCGCCGATCACCACATGGATCTCGCTTTCTTCGCCCATTGACAGCTGAGCAGCATGAAGCCGCAAGCCCTCGAGCTCGCGCAGCAGCGATTGTGCCCTGCGATGGAACGACAGCCCTGCCTCGGTGGGGCGCACGCGATAGCCGCTGCGATCCAAAAGAACGAGCTCGAGTTGCCGCTCCAGCTTTGCAACGGCTGCGAACACAGCCGGGTGCGAGCGATGCAGCATGGCCGCCGCAGGCTGAAAGCCGCCGCAGCGGACCACGGCATCGAAGCATTGCAGGTCGTGCAGGGTGAATTCGGCCATGTCGGCTTCTATTACAGAGATAGTCCTATGTTTGTAATATCTTCAAAAGCGTGCCGCAGCTAGGCTTTGCCACATTCAACGCTCCAAGCAAGGAAGGTATTCACCATGAATGAGCTGGATTTCATGACCGTCGGCGATGGTACCCGCATCGCCTACCGCATGGACGGCAACGCCGGGAAGCCCGTGCTGATGCTGTCGAATTCCATCGCCACCACACTGCGGATGTGGGACATGCAGGTCAACGAGCTGTCGAAGCATTTCCGTGTTCTGCGCTATGATTTTCGCGGCCACGGAGGGTCGAGCGTTCCGGCCGGCGCTTATTCGCTCGACCGGCTTGGCCGCGACGTGATCGAGTTGCTCGACGCCCTGGGCATTGAACGCGTACACTTCCTCGGTCTGTCGTTGGGCGGCTTCGTCGGGCAGTGGCTCGGCATCCACGCGCCCGAGCGGGTCGAACGATTGATCCTGAGCAACACCTCGTCCTACCTCGGACCGGCAAAGCAGTTTGACGAGCGGATTGCCGCCGTGCTGCAGGCGCCAGACATGGCGGAAACCGCCGAGATGTTCCTGGGCAACTGGTTCCCTGCGCGTATGCTGACGGCCAACGAACCCGTCATCGAAGAATTTCGCGCCATGCTGCTGGCCATAGATCGGCAAGGCCTGGCTGGTCTGTTCGCGGCGGTTCGCGATGCGGACCTTCGCCGAACCGTTGCGCTGATTTCCAGGCCAACGCTGGTGATCGCCGGCCGGCACGACACTGTGACAGCCGTCAGCCATAGCGAGCTGATCGCGGCGACGGTGCCCGGCGCGAAACCGGTTGTCCTGCCCGCGGTCCACTTGTCGAATGTCGAGTACCCCACCGAGTTCATGGAGGCCGTGCTTGCTTTTCTGCGCTGAGATGGAGCACGACAGGGACGCTGAGTGAAACCCCGGTTTGAACATCCCCGCATGGACCGCAACCTATGATGCGCTAGCGCGCAGTGCAGGCTAGACTGAGCAATATCAATAGCGGATGACGGCTGACATGGAACTTGGCTTTCGCCCATTAACGCCCGATCTGTGGCCGGCGCTCGAGGACCTGTTCGGTGACAGCGCCGCCTGCAGTCGCTGTTGGTGTATGTACGGACGGATCGGCAGTTCTTATCGAAAGCGACCCGGCGAGGAAAACAAGGCAGCGTTCCGGCAGGCCGTCCAGCATGGTCCGCCTCCGGGTTTGCTCGCTTTCGACGGCGATACAGCTGTCGGCTGGTGCCAGGTGACGCCGCGAGATGCCCTGCCCTGGCTCGATCGGCTGTGGCAGCTCAAGCGCGTGGACGACAGGCCGGTCTGGTCCCTGTCCTGCCTCTACGTGCGAAAAAGATACCGCAGGCGAGGCGTAACATCCCAGCTGATTGGAGAGGCTCTGGAAATCGCAAGGCGCGCAAATGTGCCTGCGCTCGAAGCCTATCCTTTCGAGGCCGACGTATCGCCGAGTGCTTCCGGCAGCGGATATGCCTCCACCTTCGCGCGCGCCGGGTTCAGGGTCGTCGCTCGCAGAACGCCGGCCCGCCCGATCATGCGCTATGATTTCAAGCAGATTGCCGATCATCGCCTGTGATCGCAGCTTGAAGTTTCGGCTATGGGTGGAAAGTTGCCATCCAGCCGCTATTGCGCCCGCTTCGCTGTCACCGGCGAACATTACTGAACGCAAACAGATTAATCAAAGCCGTAGCGAGGCTCACCGACATTGCAACAGCAAGACTAGACTTCCGCAGCGGATCGCAGCTTGGCAAGTCTCACGTCTCCGGCCGAACGAACTGGCTGGCGACCTTAGGTTGTAGGCGCGAAAGTCACCGTCGGGCGTGATTACCAACTCTGTGATGTTCGCCCGTTGTTTTCGATGTGATAGATCAGGTTGACAAGGTAGACCCTAGAACCCGTCAAAAGTGGGTAAATGGAGCTATTAGGGACAATGCGTTCGCAGGAAGAATGGTCAAGCAATGAAGACGCTCGTGCATACAGAGAGCTCCGAACCCTAGTCGATAAATGGAAACGCCTCGGGACGAAGACATATCCGGATGGAACAGAGTGGATCGGGCATACTCCTGATCGAGCGCCTCAAGCGTATTTGCATCAACTGTATGCGCCGCTTGACGCCATCGGAATTGGGCAGATGGAGTCTGAAATTTCGCGTCGACTCCCAGATAATTTCCGTTGCTTTCTCATGCTCCACAACGGGATAGGTCTGTTTGCGAATTATATAAACGTCTATGGGCTGCGACGTAGCTGGTCACGCACAAATTTAGTGGAGGCAGGTCAACAACCCTTCTCCATACTGGAACCGAATGTGCAGAGACGACCAGGCAATGCACCAGACGATGTTCTCTTTATTGGTGCGCTAGGGGACAATGACGATTTAATTGGCATGAATCCGGACGGGAGGGTCTTTCGCTGGGAGAGTGATGATCCTCTGTTCGGTTCGATCACCTCCTACACGAGCGTGTTCACCTTCCTGCTGGAAGAAGCCAATGAGGTGGCGGCCCTGTTCGACCCGGATGGGCGCGAACACGACTGAACTCGGGCAGCAGGCGACAGGCTGACATTCAAACCGAATATCACCAGTCGCTTTTTTCACATCAGATGCCGGAAGACCCGGCGACGCTGCGTCGCGCCCAAGCCTAGGTTAGAGCCGAATTCCGGAGCCAGCCGCAGCCACCATGCAAACCTATGACTTCATCATCGTCGGTTCCGGCTCGGCCGGCTCGGTCCTGGCCGAAAGGCTGTCGGCTTCCGGCCGCTTCTCGGTGCTGGTGCTCGAGGCCGGCGGCAGCGACCGTCGCTTCTACGTGCAGATGCCGCTCGGCTACGGCAAGACCTTCTTCGACCCGGCGGTCAACTGGAACTACAAGGCCGAGCCGGATCCGGGTCTGGCCGGCAATGTCGACCACTGGCCGCGCGGCAAGCTGCTCGGCGGCTCGAGCTCGATCAACGCCATGGTCTGGATCAGGGGCGCGCGCGAGGATTTCGACGCTTGGGCAGCGGCCGGCAATCCCGGCTGGGGCTTCGATGACCTGCTGCCTGCGTTCAAGGCACTGGAGGATAACCAGGCGGGCGCCGACCAATGGCGCGGCGTCGGCGGGCCGCTGCATGTCACCGACTGCTCGACCTCCGTCCATCCGCTCACCAAGCGCTATCTCGCCGCCGCCAACCAGGCCGGCCTGCCGCTCAACCCGGATTTCAACGGCGCCTCCCAGGAAGGCGTCGGCGTCTACCAGATCACCACCAGGAACGGCCGCCGCATGTCGGCGGCGCGCGCCTTCCTGCGCCCGGCGATGAAGCGCAAAAACGTCCGCATCGAGATCAACGCGCTGGCGACAAAAATCCTGTTCGAGGGCAAACGCGCCGTCGGCATCGAATATCTCCAGAATGGCGCGACGAAAACCGCACGCGCCGGCCGCGAGGTCATTCTCTCCGGCGGTTCGGTCAATTCGCCCCAATTGCTACAGCTTTCAGGCATCGGCCCGTCGGCGCTTCTTGCTGGTCTGGGCATTCCTGTCGTTCACGCCAACGAGAATGTCGGGGCAAACCTGCAGGACCATGTCGGCATCAACTACACTTTCAAGGGCAGGCTGCCGACGCTCAACCAGATGCTGCGCCCATGGTGGGGCAAACTGCTGGTCGGCATGCAGTACGTGTTTTTGCGGTCGGGCCCGCTGTCACTGTCGATGAACAATGCCGGCGGCTTCTTCCGCACCGATCCGGCCACGGCACGGCCCAACATGCAGCTCTATTTCCAGGCGTTTTCAACCGTCATTCCGAAGAGCGGCGAACGCCCGATCCTGACGCCCGATCCATGGCCGGGCTTTTCCATCGGGCTGTCCAATTGCCGTCCGTCGAGCCGCGGCGAAATCATGATCCGTTCCGCCAATCCGCGCGATTATCCCAAAATCGTCGCCAATGCCTTTTCGACCGAGGCGGATGTCGCTGAAATGCTGGCGGCGGTGAAATTCGTCAGGAAGATCGCCTCGATGCCGGCGATGGCCGAGATCATCGAGGAAGAGGTTTTGCCCGGTCCCTCGATCACCTCCGACGCGGATCTCATTCAGGATTTCAGGAAGCGCTCGGGCACCGTCTATCACCCGGTCTCGACCTGCCGCATGGGGCCGGACGCGGCGCACGCCGTCGTCGATCCGCGCCTCAAGGTACACGGCCTCGAGGCGTTGCGCGTTATCGACGCCTCGATCTTTCCCGACAACATAACCGGCAACACCAACGCCGCCGCGATCATGACCGGATGGAAGGGCGCCGAACTGGTTCTGGAGGATCAGAAATGAAAATCACCGACGTCAAGACCTGGGTGGTCGGCAATCCGCCGCCCGGCATCGGCGGCAAGTATTTCATCTTCGTCAAGCTCACCACCGATGGCGGCGTCGTCGGCTATGGCGAAGCTTACAACGCCACCTTCTCGGCCCATGTCACGGCGAAAATGGTCGAGGACATGGCCGAGCGTTATCTGATCGGCCGCGACCCGCACGATATCGAGACCTTCTTCCGCCGCGCCTATTCGTCCGGCTTCACCCAGAGGCCCGACGTGTCGGGCATGGGCTGTTTCTCGGCGCTCGAAATCGCCTGCTGGGACATTATCGGCAAGGAGGCCGGCAAGCCGGTCTACAAGCTGCTTGGCGGCCAGGTACACGAAACACTGCGTTCCTATACCTACCTCTACCCGCACAGCGGCAGCGTCCACTCCGAGGACGCCCGCGGCAAGAACGTCTACAATGATCCTGACCTGGCCGCAGCCTGCGCGCTCGAATATGTCGAGCAGGGTTTTAACGCGGTCAAGCTCGACCCAGCCGGCCCCTACACCGCCTTCGACGGCCACCAGCCGCGCCTCGTCGACATCGACCTCTCCGCCCGCATGGTCAAGGCGATCCGCGAGGCGGTCGGCACAAGAGCCGACATCCTGTTCGGTACGCACGGCCAGTTCACCGCATCGGGCGCGCTGCGCCTGGCTCGCGCCATCGAGCCCTATGATCCGCTGTGGTTCGAGGAGCCGGTGCCGCCCGACATGCCCGAGGTCATGGCTCAGGTCGCAAGGGGCACTTCGATCCCCATCGCAACAGGGGAGAGATTGACCACGAAATTTGAATTTGCCCGCGTCATCGAGAACCGTGCGGCGACCATTCTTCAGCCGGACCTTGGCCGCTCCGGCGGCATTCTCGAAACCAAGAAGATCGCCGCCATGGCCGAGGCCTATCACATCCAGATCGCACCGCATTGCTATTGCGGGCCGATCGTCGGCGCCGCCAACATCCAGCTCGCGGTAACGCTGCCCAACTTCCTCATTCTGGAATCGCTGAAGCAGTGGAACGGCTTCCACGAAAAGCTGCTGAAGAAGAAAATCGAATGGCGGGACGGCAACGTCATCCCGTCGAAGGAGCCGGGCCTCGGCGTCGAGCTCGACGAAGCCGTCTGCGAGGCGCATCCCTGGACCGGCAAGGACCTGCATTTGCAGATGATGCAGACGCCGCTGATACCGTGAGCGCGCGTCAGAGCTATGCCTTCGTCGGTCTTGGCCATCTCGGCGGCCAGCTCGCCGCCAACCTGATCCACAACGGCTTTGCCGTCACCGTATTCGACCTCGACCAGGCGGCCGTCGAGCGGCTGGTGATGCTTGGTGCCGATGCCGCCAACAGCCCGGCTGATGCCGCTGGCCGCGCCGGCAATGCCATCACCTGCCTGCCCTCGCCAAAAGTCAGCGAGGCGGTGCTGGCCGGCCCCGGCGGATTGCTCGAAGGCCTGCCCGCAGGCGGCAGTTGGATCGAGATGTCGACCAATGGCCAAGACGAGATCTTGCGCCTTGCATCCCTCGCCTCGGCAAGAGGCGTCGAGACGCTCGAATGCCCGGTCACCGGCGGCGTGCATCTGGCAGCCGTCGGACAAATCACCGCGCTGGTCGGCGGCGACGCAGCGCTTTATGCGCGCCACCGCCCTGCCGTCGAGGCGATGTGCGCGCGCTCGTTCCTGATGGGTCCGGTCGGCTCGGCGGCGGTGATCAAGGTCATCACCAACATGCTGGCCTTCATCCATCTGGTCGCCGCCGGCGAAGCGCTGATGCTGGCCAAAAAGGGCGGGCTCGACCTTGCCCAGTCCTATCACGCCATCGTCGCCTCCTCCGGCAACAGCTTCGTCCATGAGACCGAAAGCCAGCTGGTGCTGAACGGCTCCTACGACATCGGCTTCACCATGGACCTGGCGTTGAAGGATCTCGGCTTCGCCCTCGGCATGGGTGAAAAATTCGGCGTTCCGCTCGAGCTTGCCTCGCGCGTCGACGCAATCTTCAGGCAAGGCAAGCAGGCCTATGGCGGCAGCGCCTGGTCGACGATGATCGTGAAACTGCTCGAGGATGCCGTCGGCACCGACCTGCGCGCACCCGGTTTCCCGGCTAAACTCGCAAGTTGATATTGGCCGGATTATCAATCGATTTCAGTCGATTGGAGAGATCGCCGGAACCAGAGCCGCAGTCAACTGAATCAAAGACTTAACAGCTTGATTCAATATCTCAGCGTCAATGCGCCGGGCAGGATCTCGAAAGTCGCTGGTATGCGACCCGGCGATTCGCCGTCTATGTCGATCAGCGCGGCGTTCTTTTGCAGATCGCCGAGCGGCTCGACAACCACTTTCTTGCCGCGCAGGATGGTGATCGCAGGATGGTTGCGGTGCCGCCCGCCATAGAGCAGGCGGATGTCCCAGATCAGCTTCAGCTTGCCGGCGGCGCGCAGGATGACGATGTCGAACTCGCCGTCGTTAAGCTCGGCGTCGGGCGCGATCATCATGCCGCCGCCGAAGAATTTGCCGTTGGCCACCGCCACCAATGCCATGCGCGCCTCAACCGGGGCACCGTCGTCGATGGTGATCGCAACCTCCTGGAACCGATAGCGGAGGAATTCCCAGACCGTGCGCCAGTAGAACAGTGCCTTGGCCGAAACCTTGCCCTTGCGCCTGTCGGCGTTGACGGCACGGTCGGTAGCGCCGGAAAGCCCGAGGCTGGCGATGTTGATGAAATGGCGGCTGGCCAGTGCGCCATGGTCGTCGACATAGCTGATGCAGCCGGCATCGACCTTGCGCGGCTTGGCCTCGGCAATCCGCTTCAGCGTCAGATCGACATTGTTCGACAGGCCGAGCCCGCGGGCAAAGTCGATGCCGGTGCCGCAAGGCAGCAGCCCGAGTTCGGCCGTCCGGCCGCTTTCCCGGAAAGCCTTCAGCAGCCCGTCGGCGACTTCGCTGGCGGTGCCGTCGCCGCCGGCCGCGATCACCAGCTCGAAGCCGATGGCGGCAAGGTCGAGCGCCAGCCGTTCGGCATCCCCCTCGGCCTGCGTTTCACGCAGCTCGAAATCACCGAAATGTGTTTTCAGCGAAGCCGCAACCTCGGGCCAATGCCGCTTGAGCCTGCCGCCGCCGGCGATCGGATTGAGAACCACCGCGACCTTCAAGCCTGCCTCCCCAAGGCCATCGAACACGCCTTCCAATCATTTGCCGGCATTGAAGCCCGCGCCGGCCTGCGGGGCAAGGGTCGATTACCCGACAATGCGGCTTCGGCATCGAGGCGGCAAATCCCGACCGGCGGCGGCAGAGATCGGAAAGTCGCTATTTTGGCAGGGTCAGTCCCCGATAATCCCGCTATCCACAGGCATGCGGCAGTTCCGCCAAACGCTTATCCGACGTACGTTAAAACCCATCTCAGGCGGCTACCGATCGCCACGCCGAAAGGCAAAGCGGAACGGCGGATTTCCTGAGGCCCGTACGGCCCTGAACGAGAACAGGCTTGCTTGTTGGAGGGATGGACGCCGAGACCTACGGGGCCGCGGAAAGCGTGCGAACGCCGACGGCGGACCGATGCTGCCATGAAGGACGGCAAAAACCTTCGATGGCGCGCTGGGCAAAGCTCGCAAGAGTGGAGACCGGCGTGGTCCGGAACGGACGCTGCCCTCGGGTGGCGACTGGCAGGACCGTCAAAATCAAGGCCGGCATGGCGCGACATCTTTCGGGAGTTGCTGCCGCGACCGTGTCCTGATCTGACAGGGAGGCGCTGGGAGAAATCCCGGCGCCGACTGTCTTTGTGGCCCCGCCTGACGATTTTGCCGGCGACGCTTCACGCTGCGCCAAAATCAGCTACTATCCATTTGTCGTCGGGGGCCGTTTAAAGGGGCTGACGGCAGGGGGACATTTCATGACGCTCATCCAGAAGCTTGCTGTTGCCTATGCTTTCCTGTTCTTCGGCGTTGTTGCCATCGGCTATGTGCCGGCTTTCAACGACGCCGTCGGCAATCTGTTCGGCCTGTTCTCGCTGCAATGGTACGACGATTTGCTGCACGCCTTCTCCGGCGTCTGGGCGCTGGCCGCCGCCTTCATCTCGCACCGCCAGGCGGTGTTCTATTTCAAGCTGTTCGGCTCGGTCTATCTGTTCGACGGCGTGCTCGGCCTGGTCACCGGTTCCGGCTGCCTCGATGGCGGCATCTTCATCAACGGCTTCCGCTCCCTGAACGACATCGAATTCCCGGCCCGCTTCTTCGCCAACCTGCCGCACATCGTCATCGGCGGCTTCGCCGTCTACGTCGGGTTCTGGCTGTCGAAACGTGTGTACGACCATTTCGCCACGGCCTGACCGGCCATGTTCCTGTTCCGCTGGCTAAAGCGCATTATCAAGGCGATCCTCTGGCTCGTCGTCATTGTCGTGTTGATCCCGATCGCCGGGCTGGCCTACGGCTTTCTCACGACGCCGTCGCTGGACACAACGCCATTGCCGGGCGTCGCCGAGGGTGCCCCGCCAAAGGCGCTGGCCGACAAGATCCGTGCCGAGATCCCCGGCTACCAGCGGCCGGAGGAATCGACCTTTCTTACCTATCCGGAATGGGCCATCGTCTACGCCGCCCGCGAATATGCCGGCTTCGTCGACAAGAACCAGCCGAGCGGTTTTCCCTATCTCTCCTATATCGGCCGCTTCTGGCAGGACTATGCGATGGTCATCCGCGCCAGTTCTACCTACAAGTTCAACCTCGACAACCACCAGATGCTGGTGATCATCGGCACCAGCCACACGATCGAGCACGCCATCCAGTGGGCCTATGAAAATACGATCGGCCGCGTCACCGAAGCGACAGCCGGCAAGCGCACCGCCGTCGACATCTACCAGGCCAAGGTGGCGGCCGACTACGCCGGTTTTCTCGATCAGGTGCCGTGGTACCAGTTTCCCTATGCCGAAAAGCGTGCCGGCCTGTTTGCCGTCCAGCCGGCGCCGGACGACAGCGCCGTCCGCACCAGCGAACGCAAGCTCGCCTTCGGCCTCGCCGACACGGTCAAGCAGGGCTATGCCGATCTGATCAAGTCGGCGCTCGCCGCCACCACCGATCCCGCCTTGCTCGATATTCATGTCTGGGCCAAGGGTCCGGTCGGCGAGGTGACGCGCAACGAACCCGACACCTTGCTGGAGCGCGATCTCGGCGCCGACGGCGCGATCTTCGTCACCAGACGCTATCAGGTGTTCACCGACATGATCCCGCGCCTGATCGGCAAGGGCGTCTCCTTCGTCGAGATCGGCGGCAATGACGAGATCATGGTCACCATGCTTTCCAATGACGAGATCAATGTTCCCGAAGGCGCACGCACCTTGTTCAGCTACCCGCTTCCGGCGCAACCTTCGACGCGCCGCACCGGCCTGACCGTCGCCGTGCGCAAGCTGCACATCGTTCTGCCGGCGCTGATGACGGCGGGCGCCAGGCTCGAGCATGTCTACGATTACTGAGGCCTTTCGGTCACAGTCGGCCTCGGCAGGACGTTGCGTGATGCTCCGTCACGCTCATTCCACAATCGCGGCCAAATCCCGCCTTGTTCCGCAACGATTGATGATGCCGTAGACACGTTGTCTTGCGCACATGTGCCAGGCAACTCGGAGGGACACGACCGTGATCAAGACCGCCCTTGTCGCCATGACCATCGTCGGCTGCGATTGCGACGCCAGGCTTTGCGAATATATCGGCGAGACGCCCGCCAAATGGTCGACCATCGCCGAATGCGAAGCGGCGATGAAAAGCCAGATGCTGCACGAGCGCAATTTCGACTATCCGCTGGTCTCCGGCATCTGCCGGATACAGAACTCGTCTTCGTCATCGCAGCTCGCTGCGACCGCTTCCGAGCCTGAATTGACGACGGCCAGTACGGCCGCGACAGACCCGCTGCCACCGGAACTGAGCCATCGGCCCAGTGCTGCGGTCGGAACGCAGGCCACGGCGACGGAAACGGAAGCCGTCCGGCCGGTCGCCTATGAAGCGGCGGTCGATGGCGGCCGCGCCGTGGTCTACCGCACGAAGGCCGGCTACGCCGTGGTCAAGACCGATCTCGGCCGCGCCGCATCGGCAACGATCGGCATCGCCAGGCGTTCGGCGAACTGGCTGGCGGCGAAGCTGCCTGACGGTTTGTAGCCGCCGCTTCAGGCCGTGCCGATCAGTGCCTTGACGGCGCGATAAAAAATCGACGAAAACAGCTCGCCCGGATCGTATTGCAGCTTCTTCGCCAGGAAGGACGGCAGTTCCGGATAGGAGGCAAGCAGCTCCTTGCCTGTGTAGTGGAGCTGGTAGGGCAGGAAAAAACGCCCGCCATGCTTGATCGTCACGTCGATCAGCGCCCTTGTCAGCGCCCGCATCCTGGCATTGCCGTCAGCGTTTGTCGGCTGATTGATGTAGAGCACCAGCGAATAGGCCGGCTCCGGCGCATAATTCAGCGCCACATCCTCCTTGTGGACGATGCGTACCGACGCGTTGAGCACCGGCAGGGTCTGGTTGCGCAGGATCTCGCGCGCTTCCGCGATGAACGGGTTATAGGCCGCCCGCGGGATGAAATACTCGTGCAGGATGTCGGTCTCATCGAGCAGATCGTTGAACAGATAGGGCACTGAATCGTGCATCGGATGGTTGCGCGTGACGAGGCAGGCCTCGCCCTCGCCCATTGCCGTCGTCCGCGCCACCGTGCAGCTCTCGAATTGCGGCTCCAGCGTCTTTTCGGTGAACCATTTCAGCTCCTGGAACAGGCTGCCCCATTTCGCCAGGTTGATGATCACCCGCTTGAGCCCGACCGAACCCGGTTCACCGATTGCCGGCTGGTCGGCCGGCGGCTGGTCGGCGACCTTATCATAGCGGTAGACGATCATATCCTCGAGGAAATTGCCCGGCGCAGTCGACAGATGCCCATAAAACAGACCGATCGCCCTGTTTGGCTCCAGAACCTCGGCGAAGAACGTCGGGAAATCGTCCGATTTGATGATCTCGCGCGAGGTCCGGTAGACGGCGTTGTCGACGATGTCGAGTGTCGCCTCCAGCACCACGCCGAACAGGCCGTAGCCGCCGACGACGTGGCGGAACAGCTCGGTATTTTCGGCCGGTGAGCAGGTCGTCACCGAACCGTCCGCCAGCATCACCCGCATCGATCGGATCGAGCCGGCGACCGAGCCGGCCTGGTGGTCCATGCCATGCGCGTTGACCGACAGCGAGCCGCCGACCGAAAAGATGTCGGTCGACTGCATCGCCTTCACCGCGAAGCGCGGGTGCAAAAGGTTCTGGATGTCGTGCCAGCGCGCGCCCGGCTGCAAGGTCATCGTCTTTGCAGCCGGGTCGATACTGAGCTTGTTGAATTTACGCATGTCGAGGACCAGCGCGTTGTCGTCGAAGGCGTGGCCGCCCATCGAATGGCGCACCGCCGCGACCGAGACCTTCAGGCTATTGGCGCGGGCAAAGGCCAGCGCGCTCGCGATGTGGTCTTCCTTGCTGACTTCGATAACGCCGTAGACCGGTGTCATCGACAGGCCGCTGGCATCGTTGATGTTGCCGCCTTTGGTCAGCCATGGCAGCGCCGGATCGTAGGCTGGCGCTCCCTCCAGCGGCTTCTGCGCCAGGTCGATGCCGTCAATGTCGGCGATGCGCCCGGAATTCTTCTGCCCCGACGGACCGCGCGCCAGCCGCGCCACGGTCGTGCCGCCCCAGAGCATCGCGCCGCCGACCACGGTTGTACCCAGCAGCAGCCGCCGCGACAGGCGAAACCCCTTGCGTTCTTCGACCATAACCCCACCCCACTGCCCCAGGAATAGCGCCTGATGGAGACAAAAACCAGTTGCCAATCAGACGTTCGGCGAACGATGATCCGGTTTGTCTGGCGAAAATGTCGAAAGCAGTCGCATCATGAAGCTTGCAGCCCGTATCGCGCTTGCCCTGTTGCTTGCGTTTGCTCCGGCATCAGCCGACGCGCAGACTCCTGGTCAAGGCGACGACAAGGTCGTCAGCGTAGCTGGCGACGATCCGGAGATGGCGGCCGCTATCGAGCAGGCGCGTGCCAGCCTCGACGACTTCCTGGTATTGGCCGACGCACCGCCATCCGGAACGGCCGACTTCCAATTGAAAGTCGTGGTCAGGGACGGGGACGCCACTGAACATTTCTGGGTCTTTCCCTTCCACCGGACGGCGGCCGGATTTGCAGGAACCTTGGACAACGAGCCGCAGACCGTGCACAACGTCGTGGCAGGCCAGGAGATCGAATTCAGCCGGGACGATATTTCCGACTGGGGCTACATGAAGAACGGCCGCCGGGTGGGAAGTTTCACTGTCTGCGTTCTCTTCAAAAAAATGTCGAAGGAAGACGTCGACTATTATCGCCAAAACTATGGCTTCGATTGCTGACGGCTGAATTCTAGTTCAACCGGCTTCTACATCCTTCACGCCGATCTTGCGGACCAGTGCCGCGGTCGCCAGGATCGTGGCCATGTCGGCGATCATCGGCGCAACATGCTTGGCATAGTCGAGCGGCACAGAGATGTCCGGCAGTTCGAAGAAGTTCTTCGTCTGCGGAAGCAGCAGAAAGCCGTCGCTGCCGTTGAGCGCGACGCGTGCCGGTTCCTTCGGCCATGTTTCGCCAAGCCATTCGAGCGCCTGCGCCAGCCGGCCGGTCACCAGCGGCCGCGCCGCTTCGATGTTGTCGGTGTGGAACTCGTAGGCGGCGTCGAGTTCGGGTAGGCCGCATGACAATTGTTCCGTCTTGCTGCCGAACATGCCTCGGAAGAAACCTACCACCATATTGGCACGGCGCGCCGCCACCAAGATTCCCGGGAACGGCGCAATGGTGTCGAACGCGATAATGACGCCCTTGAACGCCTGAGATGTGGTCTTGCCGTTCCTCTCCAGCAGCGTCACCTCGTAGAGCTCGAACGCAAAGCCTTCATACCGACCGGAGACGACGTCCTCGAAATACGAACGGTTGAACACGCCAATCGTCTCGCGCGGCAGCCGATCGAAGGAGTTCGGCGTTACGCCATGCTGATAGCGCACGTCCTGGATGAAGCCGAAGACGATCGGCAGCAAACTGTTGCGGAACGTCTGCTGCAATTTGCGCGCCGGCCTGATCGCCTGGAGATAGAGCAGGATCGCCGCCAGGAACCCGCCGATATAGAGGAACACATGCGGGGTCGAGAACCACTGCTCGTTGGGGTCGGCAACCGCATTGAAGAGCCAGGCCACCAGCGCCACGAAGACAACCACCGATCCGATGAAAAGTGGCACCCGCCAGTGCGTCCGGCGATAGGCCGAAGCCCTTTGCGCCTCGTAGGCCTCGATGTCCTTCCTGAGGCCGGCGATCACCGCTTCGCTCGGCAAGAAATCCGCAGTTTCCATCACCCACCCGCCCCACAAGCCCGCCCGCGTTGGGCATGATAGCCGGTTTGGTGGACCGCGTCAGCGCAGCTGTCAGCGCCCGGCACCGAAGATTGCATCGAGGCGGGCCAGAACCCTTTGCCTGGATTTTCCCGCCAGCGTTTCAACCGGCATCAGCCGCTCGTGATCGCCGGCGCGCAGCCGCATGAAGGCATGCAGCCGGTAGGCGGCGATGGCCCCGCGCGTGCCGGGATCGTCGCTGATGTCGACGACGAGAATGGCGCCGATGCGGCCGGGCCATGGCTGCCGCGCGAAGGCGGTGCCGATGAAATCGCCGAGCCCATAGGCAACGAGCGTCTTGCCGATCCGCTCGATCGGCTGCACGACATGGGCATGATGTCCGGCGATCAGGCCGACGCCATGTTCGGCCAGAAGTCGCGCCATTGCCCGTGTCTTCGCACGTGGAAAATGCCGGAATTCCCAATCCCAATGCGGCACCGCGCAGAGGAGGTCGACACCCGAAGCGGCAGCGTGCGGCCATTGCGTCGGATCGGCTTGCATCGAGACTCGGCCCGCGAACTGAGCCTCGTCGGTATTGCGCCACAAGGTAAAGGCGGCAAGGCCTATGGTCAGCGAACCAACCGCAAACCGCTCGACCGGAGCCGCAGTGCCGATCGTGCGGATGCCTAATTGCTCCAGCGCGGCGACGGTCTCGTCGAAGCCGGCAATACCCTGGTCGAGCACATGGTTGTTGGCCAGCGACAGCACCAGTTTTTCACGCGAAATGCCGGCGGCGGCCAGCGCCTCGGCAAGGAACCGCTCGCTCATCGCGTGGTGCGTGCCAAGCCTGGTGCCCAAAACAGCGCTCGGCCGCTCCACCACCGGGCTTTCGCAATTGCCGACCACCAGATCGGCCGAGGCAAGCAGTGCCGCAATCGCCGGATCGCAGTCCGGCGCGCGGCGATTGGCCACCGCCGAGATATCGCCGACGAAAGCCAGCCGCACCGTCCGCGCCGGCAGTGGTTCGAGCAGGGCTGCGGCCGCCGGAGCAAAGCTGCGCGCGTCGCCGTCGAGCGAAGGCCGGAGGAAGCGTGGCAGCCAGGACAGTTTGTAGGAAAGCGGATAGTTCGACACGCGACGCCCAATCGTTTGCCTTGTGTAGACCGTCCGCCGGATTGATTGAAGCGTCGACTGTTGTGGGTGAACCACTGGGCCACAGGCGCAGCGAACCAAATGCGTGTATGATCCACTGCGGAGCGACAAAAGGGGCGATCACGATGAAACGTTTTTCCAGGCTGGTGGCGTGCGCCATCATTCTTCTCCTGCCGCTGGCTTTACCCAGCGCCGCGGCTCCCGAAGCGGCGGCCCTGTTTGAGGCAAAAATCGTAGCCGAACGCGACAGCGCTCTTGCCGCTCTGGAAGCCGCCGCGCCAGGCGATCCGGCAGCCGCCTACGCCGCCGGCGCCGGCGAATTCTTCACCGCGCTGGAGATCCTGGCCGGCGGCCTGCACCGCCACGGTTTCGACAGCCCGCAATCGTTCATGCTGCCGCTGATGCGGCTGCCGGTGCCGGACAATGCCAATCCCGAGCCGCTGGCCTACGAACAATTCCGCGCCATTCTCGTCGCCTTCCGCGACCGGCTGGAGAAATCCGCAGCCACGCTCGGTTCGGTACCCGCCGACGCGGACATCGGCATTGTCATCGACCTCACCCGCCTCGGCATCGACCTCAACGAGGACGGCACGATCGCGCCGGACGAGAGCGCCGCCGCGATCATGGCGTCTCTGTCACGCGGCGGTGGTGCGCCAGACGCGGCCGCACCCGCCCTCACCTTCCGCTTCGACCGCGCCGACGGCTATTGGCTGCAGGGCTATGCCGAGTTCCTGATGGCGCAGGCCGACTTCTGGCTGGCGCATGATTTCAGAAACACGTTCGACGGCTCCTTCCACATGCTGTTCCCGCGCGCAAAACTGCCGCTGCAGGATACGCTCGTGCCGCTGGACGGTGGCACGAATGGCGGCATCCTGACGTCCGAATGGCGACTAGCCGACTTTATCTCCCTGGTGCATCTCATTAACTGGCAAGTGGTCGAGCCTGAGCGCCGGCAAGCGGCACGCCGCCATCTCATGGAAATGATCCGGCTGTCGCGCGAGGACTGGAAAGCCATCCGCGCCGAAACCGACAATGACCGCGAATGGCTGCCCGGGCCGCAGCAGAAAGGCACCAGCCCGCTGACCGGTCTCGAAGTTGGTGAGCAGCAGGTACAGGCCTGGCTCGCCGCCCTTGATATGGCCGAGGATCTGCTGGAGGGACGCACCTTGCTGCCGCATTTCCGCAGCGCCGACAAAGGCATCAACATGAAGCGCTTCTTCGGCGAGCCGAAGCCCTTCGATCTGGTGCTGTCGATCACCGGCCCGGCCATCGCGCCCTATCTCGAACGCGGCAAGACTCTCACCAGCGAGGAGTTCAACCAGATCCAGCGCCAGTTTGGCGGCGCCGGGTTTCTGACGTTCGCGCTTTGGTTTAATTGAGCGGCGCACTTCGACGTTGCTCCTGACAACCTGCTGTCAGCAGCCAAATTGCGCGCGGCACCCTTCACCACTCCGCTCTTTCCATTTTGGCCGATACCTCCCATATTCGGGGCCATGGCCAGACTCTCCGACAAGAAAACGCCGCCGCCGGCGAATGACGAGCGCGCTTCGCCGCCCAAGCGGCGCAGTCCGCTGACCGATTTCCTCGATGCGTCGGAGCCCCTGTACAAGGGCGGCTTTGCCGAGGCGCCGCAGGCCGAGTTCACCGGCGCGCCGCTGACCGGTTCGATCGCCGACTGGGCCGAACAGATCAAGCAGGAAGCCGAGAAGGAAGGGCGTCAAATCTCCCCCCTCGAGGGGGAGATGTCGCCGAAGGCGACAGAGGGGGTCGCCGGAGGCAGCGCGGGACGCAAAGGAACGTCGAGTACTGCCGCACCGACCCCACCCGGCGGCTCCGCCGCCACCCTCCCCTCGAGGGGGAGGGAAGGCGCCAAGTCTGCCAAGAAAATCCCCGAGCGCTCCTCTTCCCCCGGCCGTACGGCACGCGGCACCTCGATGGGCGGCGCGGCTTCGGCGCGGGAGCGCACTGCGGCCGGTCTCAACCCTGTCGCTGGCCTCGATGTCTCCCTGGAAGAAGCCGAGACCATGGCTTCCGGCGGTGTCACCGCCACCGTCGCGGCACTGTCGGCGCTGATCGAATCCGGCAATCCGCTGCACAAGGACGGCGTGCTGTGGACGCCGCACCGTCCCGCCCGGCCGGAAAAATCCGAAGGCGGCATCGCCATCAGGATGGTCTCGGATTTCGAGCCCGCCGGCGACCAGCCGACCGCGATCAAGGATCTCGTCGAGGGCGTCAACAGCAACGACCGCACCCAGGTGCTGCTCGGCGTCACCGGCTCGGGCAAGACCTTCACCATGGCCAAGGTGATCGAGGAGACGCAGCGCCCCGCTCTGATCCTGGCGCCCAACAAGACGTTGGCCGCGCAGCTCTACTCCGAGTTCAAGAAATTCTTCCCGGAAAACGCCGTCGAGTATTTCGTCAGTTACTACGACTATTACCAGCCGGAGGCCTATGTGCCACGGACCGATACCTACATCGAGAAGGAATCCTCGATCAACGAGCAGATCGACCGCATGCGCCATTCGGCGACGCGCTCACTGCTCGAGCGCGACGACGTCATCATCGTCGCCTCGGTGTCCTGCATCTACGGTATCGGCTCGGTCGAGACCTACACGGCGATGACCTTCCAGATGCAGATCGGCGACCGGCTCGACCAGCGCGCGCTGCTCGCCGACCTCGTCGCCCAGCAATACAAGCGCCAGGATATCAATTTCGTCCGCGGTTCGTTCCGGGTGCGCGGCGACACGATCGAGATCTTCCCGGCTCACCTTGAGGATCGCGCCTGGCGCATCTCGCTGTTCGGCGACGAGATCGAGGCGATCACCGAGTTCGATCCGCTGACCGGCCAGAAGACCGGCGAGCTGAAGAGCGTCAAGATCTACGCCAATTCGCACTATGTGACGCCGCGGCCGACCTTGAATCAAGCCATCAAGTCGATCAAGGAAGAACTGAAGTATCGCCTGCAAGAGCTTGAAAAGGCTGGCCGCCTGCTTGAGGCGCAGCGGCTCGAGCAGCGCACCCGCTTCGACCTGGAGATGCTTGAGGCGACCGGTTCCTGCGCCGGCATCGAGAATTATTCGCGCTATCTGACCGGCCGCAAGCCGGGCGATCCGCCGCCGACCTTGTTCGAATACATCCCCGACAATGCGCTGGTCTTCATCGACGAAAGCCATGTCACCATACCACAGATCGGCGGCATGTATCGCGGCGACTTTCGTCGCAAGGCGACGCTGGCCGAGTATGGTTTCCGCCTGCCGTCCTGCATGGACAACCGGCCGCTGCGCTTCGAGGAGTGGGACGCCATGCGCCCGCTCTCCGTCGCGGTTTCGGCGACGCCCGGCGCCTGGGAGATGGAGCAGTCCGGCGGCGTCTTCGCCGAGCAGGTCATCCGCCCGACCGGCCTCATCGACCCGCCGGTCGAAGTACGCCCGGCCAAGACGCAGGTCGACGACGTCGTCGGCGAAATCCGCGAAACCACGAAGGCCGGCTACCGCACGCTGGTCACCGTGCTGACCAAGCGCATGGCCGAGGATTTGACCGAATATCTGCACGAGCAGGGCATTCGCGTGCGCTATATGCACTCCGACATCGACACGCTCGAGCGCATCGAGATCCTGCGCGACCTGCGCCTCGGCGCCTTCGACGTGCTCGTCGGCATCAACCTGTTGCGCGAAGGCCTCGACATTCCCGAATGCGGTTTCGTCGCCATTCTCGATGCCGACAAGGAAGGTTTCCTGCGCTCCGAGACATCGCTGATCCAGACGATCGGCCGCGCCGCCAGAAACGTCGACGGCAAGGTCATCCTCTATGCCGACCAGATCACCGGCTCGATGGAGCGGGCAATGGCCGAGACCAACCGCCGTCGCGAAAAGCAGATGGAGTGGAACGCGGCCAACGGCATCACCCCGGAATCGGTCAAGTCGCGCATTTCGGACATCCTGGACTCGGTCTACGAAAAAGATCATGTCCGCGCCGATATCTCGCAGTTCACCGACAGCGCCGGCGCGATGATGGGCAACAATCTGAAAGCGCATCTCGACGCCCTGGACAAGCAGATGCGCGATGCCGCCGCCAATCTCGATTTCGAGAAGGCAGCCCGTATCCGCGACGAGATCAAGCGGCTGCGCGAGATGGAGCTGTCCATCTCCGACGATCCGCTGGCCAAATATGCCGACATGGAAAGCCCGGTCTCGGGCCGCGAAAAGGGCAAGCACAACAAGGGCGTGGCCAAACACCGTACATCGGAGGAACAGGAGCGTTTCCGCAAGCTCGACGAGGCACGTTCGGCCGAAGAGGCGGCCCGGCCCAACCTCTTCCGCAAGCCGGCACTCGACGAGATGGGCGCCGACGGCGCCGTGCCGGTGAAGAAGCCGCTGTTTTCGAAGCCCTCGCTCGACGCCATGGGGCCGGGCACGGATATGCCGACCCCGGCCGGCGCAGTGTCGCGTTCGCTGTTCAAGAAGCAGTCGGCCGAAGAGGCGCACGGCTCCGACTTCGGCATCCCGGGCGAACCGACCAAGCCGCTATTCAAGAAGAACTCGCTCGACGAGATGACCGTGCGGCGGACGGAAAAGCCGGTCGAAGGAAAGGTGCCAGCGAAACCACAGCCGATCTCCCCCCGTGTGGGGGAGATGCGCGGCAGGGCAGAGGGGGGCGCAAAGGAACGCAACGATTCCGCCAAACCCATTGTCCGCCAGCGCAGTGGTATCGGCTCCTACGAAGACCCGGCCGACGCCCGCCGTGAAAAGCGCCGCCCCGGCAAGACGGGGCGCCCGGGACGCTAGCGAGCTTCCCTTCTCCCCCTGGGGGAGAAGGTGGATCGGCGCGCAGCGCCGAGACGGTTGAGGGGTGCTGGACGGATCGCCGTCGGTGCCAAGCTGGAGCACCCCTCATCCGACCGCTTCGCGGCCACCTTCTCCCACAAGTGGAGAAGGGGGAGCCTAGCCACTTGCCATCGGCCCTAGCCTTGGTGTAGCCAGTTTCTACAACTCGAACGTCTTGAAAGGAGGGCTGCGTGTTATTTTCTCACCACCGTCAGCGCGGCCCTGTCTTTGCCCTGCGAGCTAGCTTGCAGGGCTGACCAGGGACGGTCCGGGTTTTTCCCCGCTTCGATTTTTTGGTCTGCCCTTCGTGGTGCGCAATGCCGAGCCTAATGGCTGGCACGTGCACCGTCAAAGTGCATTGAGCCGGGCTCCGGCAAGACCAGAGAAATCAAAATGGCCCTGATCAGCCTCAAATCCCTCGGCGTCACCCTGAATGCGCCGCTGTTTTCCAACCTCGACCTCACCATCGGCACCGGCGACCGGCTCGGCATCGTCGCCGCCAATGGGCGCGGCAAATCCACTTTGCTGAAGTGCCTGACCGGCGAGATGGAGCCGACATCAGGCGACATCACCCGTACGCGCGGCCTGCGCGTCGGCTATGTCGAGCAAGTCGTCCCGGCAGCGCTGGCCGGGCGCAGCTTCCAGCAGGTGGTCGCTGATGCCTTGCCGGCCGGACAGGTCGAAAGCGAACAATGGCGCGTCGATGTGGTTCTTGACTCGCTTGACGTGCCAGAACCGATGCGCGGGCGGCCAATGCAGGCGCTGAGCGGCGGCTGGCAAAGGCTGGCGCTGATCGCCCGCGTCTGGGTCACCGATCCCGACGTCCTGCTTCTCGACGAGCCGACCAACCATCTCGACCTCGGCAAGATCAGCCAGCTCGAGACCTGGCTGAACGCGCTGCCGCGCGAGGTGCCGGTGGTGATCGCCAGCCATGACAGGGCGTTCCTCGATGCCACGACCAACCGCACGCTGTTCCTGCGTCCCGAACAATCACCGGTGTTTTCGCTGCCCTATTCGCGGGCGAGGCTTGCGCTGGACGAGGTCGACGCCTCGACCGAACGCAAGTTCCAGCGCGACATGAAAGTGGCGCAGCAGCTGCGCCGGCAAGCGGCCAAGCTCAACAATATCGGCATCAATTCCGGCAGCGACCTTTTGACGGTCAAGACCAAGCAGCTCAACCAGCGGGCAGAGCGCCTGGAAGAAGCGGCAGCGCCGGCACACCGCGAAAAGTCGGCGGGCGCGATCAAGCTTGCCAACCGCGGCAGCCATGCCAAGGTGCTGATCACGCTCGACGAGTTGGTGGTCGGAACACCTGACGGCACGGTTCTGTTCAGCACCGGCAAGCGCCACATCTGCCAAGGCGACCGCATCGTCCTGCTCGGCCGTAACGGCGTCGGCAAATCACGGCTGATCGGCCTGATCCGGAACGCCATCGTCGAGCCGGAAACGGCGGCGCAAAGCCTGAAGGTGACACCGTCGACCGTGCTCGGTCATAGCGACCAGGCGCTGTCCGGCATCGACGGCGATGACACGCCGCTGGCGATGCTCTCGCGCAAATTCGACGTCGGCGAGCAGCGCGCCCGCTCGCTGCTCGCGGGCGCCGGCGTCAGCATCGACATGCAGGAGCGAAGGATCGGCGTGCTGTCCGGTGGGCAAAAGGCGCGGCTGATGATGCTGGCGCTGAGGCTCGCCAATCCCAACTTCTATTTGCTCGACGAGCCGACCAACCACCTCGATATTGATGGCCAGGAGGCGCTGGAAGCGGAATTGCTGGAACATCAGGCGAGCTGCCTGCTTGCCTCGCACGACCGCTCCTTCATCCGCGCGGTTGGCAACCGCTTCTGGCTGATCGAGAAACGGCGGCTGACCGAGGTCGACGACCCGGAAGCTTTCTTCCGGGAGGTAGCCGAAGCCGGCGGTTAAAAAATTGCGGAAAAAATCCGGCGCTCTGTCGGATGATGATCGCATGCCACGTCCTTAGGTTGCCGACACGGTGATGCCGGCGCCAATCGAGGAGAAAGCATCATGTCCATTCTGTCATCCATAGGTCACGCCGTAACGCGTTACTCGGCGGCTCGCGCCCGTTATCGCAGCGAACGCGCCATCCTGTCATTGCCGATCGAGCTGCGCAAAGATATTGGCTGGCCGGAAATCGTCGTCGACGCGCAAAAACAGCCCGCGGATTCGCATCGAAGGTTGAAGGTGGCAGTTGGCCGTCGCGGCAGGCGCCATTTCAAATCCAAAAAACCATCGGCCGTGTAGGATCGTCGCCGTTCCGTTCGTCCTGTGGTTCGCAAAGGCAAACCAGACGCAAAGAGGAGCATGACATGAATGACCAGCCGCAGACCCAGCCCGCCGCCAAAGTGCTTGGCGGATTGACGCCCTACCTTCAGCTTGACGGCGCTTTCAAAGCCGCAGAATTTTACCGAAAGGCCTTCGGTGCCGAGCAGGTCTTTGCCTATCCGCCGGATGAACAGGGCCGGACCATGCATATCCATCTCCACATCAACGGTTCGACCCTGATGCTTTCCGACTTCTATCCCGAGCATGGAATGGCCGCTGTGAAACCGCAGGGCTACACCATGCAGCTCCATCTCGGCAGCGACGACATCGACGCCTGGTGGAAGCGGGCCATCGAGGCGGGCTGCAAGGAAGTCGTGCCGTTGCAGGTGATGTTCTGGGGCGACCGCTGGGGTAATATGCGTGATCCGTTCGGTGTCGAATGGGCAATGAACGCACCGGTGAAAGCAGCTTAGCATTCCACACAAGCTGTGTCTGAAATCACCTCTCCCGCTCCAGACGGAGAGGAAAACGATCGCATGGAGGAAATCAGATGTCCTATGTCGACGGTTTCGTACTTGCCGTACCAAAGGCAAAGCTCGATGCTTACAAGAAGCTGGTGGAAACCGGCGGCGCCGTCTGGAAGGAGCACGGTGCTCTTGCCTACGTCGAATGCGTCGGCGACGACGTCCCTTATGGCGAGCTCACCTCGTTCCCGCGCGCCGTACAGGCCAAGGACGACGAGGTCGTCATCTTCTCATGGGTGGTCTACGAATCGCGCCAGAGCCGCGACGCGGTGATGGCCAAGGTGATGGCCGATCCTCGTCTCAAGCAGGACTGGGAGACCATGCCGTTCGACGGCAAGCGCATGATCTTTGGCGGTTTTCAGCCCTTCATCGAGCTGTAGGCGCCCCTCGATCAAGTTTATTGAGCAGCGGCTTCAGCCGGTCGCCATAGCGCTTCCACAGGTCGACCGAGCCCTGATACATCGGCTGGCGCACTTGCGCAGCCGACGCCGTTCGCACCGGCCGGTCGGTCTGGTGGAACGACAGCACGGCGTCGTCCCACGGCAGGCCGAGATGGGCGATCAGCGCCCGCGACTGGCCTTCCTGGTCGGCGACGAAATCCTCGTAGCGAACGTCGTGCACGACATCAGGCAGCACGGCGTGCCAGTGCGCCATGATGTCGGTGTACAGATTGTGGAAATCGGCGAGCTCGTCGAGATCGTAGCCGTAGCGATGGCTGTCGCCGCGGAAGTGCACCTTATAGATCGACAGGCAGGTCGCCGCCGCATCGCGCGCGCAATGGATGATCTTGGCCTTCGGCAGCATCATATGGATGAAGCCGACCAAGAGGAAATTGCCGGGCATCTTGTCGGTGACGTGCCGAAAACCCGGATAGCGGGCGTGCAGCATGTCGAGATAGGCCTGGCCGGCCTCGGCATAGGCCTTGTCGGGCATGTCGGCGATGCCCCAGGGAAAGCCGCCCTTCATGCTGAGCGGAAACTGCTTGCCGACCGCCGTCTTCAATATGCTGAGCTCGCCGGCGCCATAGACCTGCGGATGGCTGGCGATGATCTGCTCGACCAGCGTGGTGCCGGAACGCGGCATGCCGACGACGAAGATCGGAGTGTCCTCGGCTATCTCGCTCGGCTTGTGCCTTTCAAAAAAGGCCTTGTCGAACACCGCCTTCATCGCCTCGAACTCGCCGCGCGTCTTGCCGGCGTCGTAGTCGATGCCCTGGCGGCGGATCGCGTTGCCTTCGGCGAAATAGTCGAAGGCGCGGCCATACTCCCTGAGGTCGTCATTGGCCTTGCCGAGACCGAAGGAAAGCTGCATGCGCGCCAGGCTGCCTTGCGGCGCCTTGGCGTGCTCCGCCTCCATGCGGGCAAGCTCGGCGTCGCGCTCCTTTTGGCGCTTGACCTGGGTAAGCATCAGCCAGGCCCTCGCCATGCCGGGGTCCACAGCCAGCGCCTGCCTGAAAAGATCCGCAGCCTCGTCGAGATTGCCCTTTTCCATCAGCCCGACACCCAGGCCGTGCAAAAGATCGGCATCCTTCGGCCGGATCGTCAGCGCCTCGCGAAAAACAGCCAGTGCCTCATCCAGCCGGCCCGCTTCCTGCAGCGTTTCGGCAAGCCCGACGCGGGCGCGGACATGGAACGGGTTACGGCCCATCGTGCCGCGATAAATATCCTCGGCGCCTTCGAATTGGCCGAGCTGCTTCAGCGACGAGCCGAGATTGTCACGCGCCGCCAACTGGTCCGGCCGAATCGCCACCACCTTGCGGAAGAGATCGGCGGCGGCCGCGACCCGGCCGAGGTCGCGCAGCACGGTGCCGAGATTGTTGAGGAAATCCGGATTGTTCGGTTGCAGACGCACCGATTGTTCGATCAGCGCCAGCCCCTCAGCGCTGCGCCCGGTCTGGTGCAGCAGAAGCCCGAGGAAATGCGCAGCAGCCGGGTGGTTGGCCTTTTGCGCCAGCACCTGTCGGTAAAGCGCCTCGGCTTCCTGCCGGCGCCCCGCCTGGTGCAACTGCAGCGCTTGCTGCACGTACTGGTCGAGCCCCAGTGGTGGCTGCCCGCCTGAGCCGTAACGTGCGCCTGCCGGTTGTCTCGGATCTCTGTTGATGGGAAACCTGCCGTGTTGTCCGCCTGCCGCGATCTAGGCCATCGCTGCGGCGCGTGCAAGAGCAGAGGCGGTCGCAAGGGAGCGAACCTCGGAACCCACCGAGCTAGCGGAAGTCGGCCGGCGTCAGCACATACATGTTCCTGCGGCCGTGCGAGTAGGCTTGGCGCGCAATCTCGTGGATCGACGAACGCTTGGCGTCGAAGGCGCTGAGAAATTCGGCCTCGGCTCCGCTTGCAGCCGGGTTTGCCGCCGAAAGTGCCGCGACCTCGACAAAGAACGGGACTTCGAGCATGCCGTCATGGCCGACGAAACGAATGCGCTTGGCCGCCGGGTCATAGGAGCGGCTGGGATTGGGAAAATTGAGCGTCATGGCTCGCGCGTCAAATCAGGCGGTTGCTTTCGACAAGCTGGCGCGCCCGCCGCGCCGTGCCGTCGGTGTCGGCAATCCTTCGCCTTGCCGCCTCGTCGCTTCTTATCGTGAGACGCGGCGACAAGACCTTTATCGGCTTTGCGACAGGACTGACTGCAACTGTCGGGACATCCGGTGTTCTTGCGGAGTTCATGACTCTCTTCCTTCCATTGCTAGATAAATACAAATGCCGGAGGAATTTTTTCGGAAGTTCTTCAAACAATTTTTGAGGTGCACCGGGACCGTATCATCGTTCTGCGGATAACTATAGAAAAGTAATTTGACGTTGGTAGGGGTAAGAGGCCGAAAACTTCTTGAATAAGTCGTATTTTCAGACTAGAGGTATGAAACCGTTTGGGTCATGCTTGGCCCCGCGGTGTCAGGGATTCTCGGCCCGCCAAACTTATCCAAATCGCCGACACCTGGTACCGCAATGCAGGCTCCGCTTCCGGGGCAGGCCGGAAAGAAACTTCAAGGCACGAGAACTTCAAGGCACAAGCGAGAACTTCGAGGCGCACAAGAATGTCTGCTCGCAGTACCCATTCCATAGCGCATTTCGCGGCACCTTTCGTGCTTGGCGGGCTGGATGGCATGCAGCCGGCCGGCGACTATGACATCGACCACGACGAAGAACTGATCGACGGCATGTCCTGGCCTGCCTGGCGCCGCGTCGCCACTTTCATCCATCTGCCGGCAAGGACAGTGAAAAGCGCGACCAGCCAGCTTGTCGCCATTGACCATGCCGAGCTCGACGCAGCGCTTCGGCACGACCAGGAGAATGTCACATGATCCGCTTCCAGCAGAATGCGCGGCGCACGGACACGCCGGCGCATATCTTCACCGTCGGCCAGACCGTCCGCATGAAGAGCCGCACCGGCCTTGCCCAAAAGACCGCGGAGCTGTTCCAGATCAAGAGCCGGCTGCCGGTCAAGGACGGCTCGCCGCAATATCGCATCCGCAGCGATCAGGAGACCTATGAGCGGGTCACCACGGAAGACAATCTCGAACCGGTCGACAACCCGGCCAACTGAGCCGACGCGCCACAACGCTGCTTCACATGCTGATAATGCCGCAGATCCGCATCTCCAACGGGAACGGCGCTGAGCTCTACGCCGGCCCCCAGATGGTGCTTATCCGGCCAGGCTGTAGGTCGGTGCGCTAGCAGGGCCCGTCATCGACGACGCGATAGTCCGCCGCGCGGGCTTCGCATTCGTTGGGGAATGTGCGCAGTTCGCCATGGCGACGGGCACAGACGGGGCGGTATTCGCGGGTGCAGAATGTCTGCTCCTCACCGCCACCACCACCGCCGCGGCACTCGCCCTCGCGAATGATGCGGTATCCGGCCCGTTCGGCAAGGCAGGCATTGGCAAAGGTCTGGCGGTCGCCGCCGCGCCGGGCACAGACCGGGTCATATTGCCTGGTGCAGAATTGCGGCCCCGGCCGTGGCGGGCGCGGCCCCGGCCCCTCATCATCCACCACGACGGTGCAGGCTGCGAGAATTGCCGACAGGAACAGGATGGAAAAAACCTGCCGCGGAAAGATTGCCGCAAGAAACCGCATGAATGTTCTCTCCCTCGAAACTCCGGCCCGCACAAATGGTGCCTGGGTCAGGCCGATCCTCGTCATTCCGCTGCCAGATGCAACCCCTGTTTGCAACTGGCGAGCCAGAGCGGTATGCCGGCGCAAGCCAAGACAGCACCTGCCCCGCTTGCTGGACCATGCCTGGGTGAAGTCTGGCCGATGACCGCGCAGCGAACCCGGACTATCGGTGCGATGCGTCGGGATGCGCCTGTTGGGGCCGCCCGCGGCTGTGTCTTGCAAGCATCACGTTTCCGTGCGATAAATTTTGTGTTCGGGCATTTGCGACCCGGAGAGCGGAACGTTTTGGACGACCTTTCCCCGATACTGTGAATCTCTGACAGCCCCGTTTTCGGCGGGGGGTTTTACCATGCGCCAATGCATGACTGCCGAAGCAACCACCGGGACTTGCCCACGGCGCCAGGCGGCGGGCGGAACCACCAAGACTGACACGGGTGAAGGAGTTTCCCCAATGGCCCAGACCGGCACCGTTAAATTCTTCAACGCTACCAAAGGCTTCGGCTTCATCACGCCCGATGGCGGCGCCAAGGATGTGTTCGTCCACATCTCGGCGATCGAGGCTTCCGGGCTGCGCACGCTCGTCGACGGTCAGAAGGTCACCTTCGATGTCGAGCCCGACCGTATGGGCAAGGGTCCGAAAGCGGTCAATCTCCGCGCCGCCTGAACGGCGGCGTTCCGCGCGTCCTTTCGGGGTGTGAGGATGCTGCAAGGCTTTTGAGTGAACTTGAATTCTGTAAAGGCGCGGCGGTTTTCGTCGCGCCTTTTGTGTTCCGGGATGCTTGCCGGCACCCGCAAAACTTTCTCTTGCCGATGGCACTAAAATAAAGGACAAATTTCCGTCCGGGCATTTGCCGGCCCGAGACTGGACTTGTGGGATCAAAGGAGCTTCCCATGCCGCAGACCGGCACCGTCAAATTCTTCAATCACGCCAAGGGCTTCGGCTTCATCACGCCGGACGACGGGGCAAAGGATGTCTTCGTCCATATTTCGGCCGTGCAGGCGTCGGGTCTTCCCGGTCTCGAGGATGGGCAGAAAGTGACATTCGACACCGAGCCGGACAAGCGCGGCAAGGGTCCGAAAGCCGTCAACCTGTCGATCGGCTGAACCACCCCCGGGCAGAATGGACGTGGGCCGGTCTGGCCTGCGGTATTTGCCGCACGCTTGAACCGCCCAGTTAGATGAACCGCCTGGCCAAATTTCGTTCAGCCCCCGTTCAGCCACGGTCGCATATTAATCTTCGTTAAAGCCGGACCGCATCCCCCGAAACGACCCGGGCCGGCACGAAGGAGACTGACATGAACCGAATTTTCAAGACTGCCATCCTGTCCGCCGCGGTCGTTGCGACCACGCTTGCGACCTTGCCCGCGGCCAATGCCGACGAATGGCGCCATCACCGCCGCCACCACGGCCACGGCGACGCCGTTGCGGCCGGCGTGCTCGGCCTTGCGGCCGGTGCCCTGATCGGCGGTGCGCTCGCCAGCCCGCAGCCCCGCTATTACGACCCGGCCTATGATGATGAATACTACAGGCCTGCCCCGGTGCGCCGTTATTACGTGCAGCCGCGAGTGGCCTATGCCGAAAGCTATGCGGAGCCGTGGACCCGCGGCTGGTACGAATACTGCTCGGACCGCTACCGGAGCTTCAACGCCCGTACCGGCACGTTCACCGGCTATGACGGCGAACAGCATTTCTGCACCGCCAATTAGCGGAGGCAGTTTCCCGTCGGAAAAAAGCGCGGTCGCACAGGCCGCGCTTTTTGTTTCCGGCAAGCGGTTTCAGACCAGAAAAGGATTGCTCCGCCGCTCCTCACCAAAACGGCCGCCGGGACCATGGCCGCAGATAAAGCCGATGTCGTCGCCCAACGGCAAAAGCTTCTCCTTGATCGAGGCGATCAGCGCGGCGTGGTTGCCGCCCGGCAGATCGGTGCGGCCGACCGAACCGCGGAACAGCACGTCGCCGACATGGGCGAACTTCGCAGCCCGGCTATAGTAGACGACGTGGCCGGGTGCATGGCCCGGACAATGGAGCACCTCGAACACGTGCGAGCCGAACGAAACGGTCTCGCCTTCGGCAAGGAACCGGTCGGGGACACAGTTGCGCACGGGATCGGTGATGCCGTAGCGCTTTGCCTGGTTCTCGAGATTGGCGAGCAGCGGCCGGTCGGCGGCATGCGGACCGATGATCTCGATACCGAGCGCCTCCTTCAACTCCATGGCCCCGCCGGCATGGTCGATATGGCCGTGCGTAATCCAGATCGCGCCGGCAGTGATCGCATTGTCCTCGAGCGCCGCCAGCACCTTGTCGATGTCGCCGCCCGGATCGACGACAACGCCTTGCCTGTCGTCCATGTCGAAGAGGATGGTGCAGTTCTGCTGGAACGGCGTGACCGGCACGATGCCGGCGTTGAGCTGACCCATATTCGTCCTTTCACGCTGTCGGAGCGCTGCGCGTCCCCTCGAACGCGTCAGGAGAGCTCCAACCTTGAACCAGGCCCTGATGTAGAGACACACGCGAACGGCGTCCACCGCTCCCACGAACGGCAAACGAAATGGGCGGCCGAAGCCGCCCATTTGAAAACCTGAAACGTCAAAGCTTATTTCTTCATCGCGTTCATGACCGCACCGATGATGCCGGTCAGGATGGCGCCGCCGCCGGCACCGCCAACGATATTTGAAATGTTCAACGCGCTGCCGGCCCCTGCCGCCGTGGCGGCGGCTGCCGGATCGACCGAGCCACCCAGCAGACTGTTGAGGATGGCCGCACCGCCGACGCCGCCGACAGCGCCGCCCAGGATTTTGGTAAGCTGCCCCATCGCCGCAGTCTTGATAGCCGCGCCAACCGCCTGACCACCGATGATACCCGTAATCACCTGAATAATGATCGGAAGAAGCGTGTTCATATCCATATTTCCAGTCCCTCCATAGCTGCCAGCCTCCCGGGCCGACCCCATCATGAGACGCCGAATTGTGTGAAAGTCAAATGCAGAAGCGCTTAAATAAAAGGGGCGGCCCGAAAACCGCCCTTACTAGTTAAAAAAGCTGTGACTTTCGTTATTCTGCAGCGATTGCGTGCTTGGGCTGAACGGCCGCAGAATAGTCATTCATCAGCGTCTTGGCGATTTCGCCGACCTCGAATCGGTATGGACCGATCTCCGAAACCGGCGTCACCTCGGCTGCCGTCCCGGTGAGGAAGCACTGCTGGAAGCCTTCAAGCTCATCCGGCATGATGGCGCGCTCGATCACCTCCAAACCGCGGTCCTTGGCAAGGCCGATAACCGTGCGGCGGGTGATGCCGTCGAGGAAGCAATCAGGCTTGGGCGTATGGATCTTGCCGTCCTTGACGAAGAAGATGTTGGCGCCTGTCGCTTCCGCCACCTGGCCACGCCAGTCGAGCATCATGGCGTCGGCATAGCCCTTGGCCTCGGCGGCATGCTTGGACATGGTGCAGATCATGTAGAGGCCGGCCGCCTTCGATTTCGACGGTGCGGTGCGCGGGTCGGGGCGGCGCCATTCGGCCATGTCGAGGCGGATGCCCTTGAGCTTCTGCGCCGGGTCGAAATAGCTTGGCCACTGCCAGATGGCGATGGCGCAGTTGATCCGACTGTTCTGTGCGGAAACGCCCATCTGTTCGCTGCCGCGCCACGCGATCGGCCGGACATAGGCGTCCTGGAAACCTTGCTTCTTCAACAGCGTGCGGCAGGCGTCGTCGATCTCGGCGACCGAGTAGGGTATCTTGAAGCCAAGCAGGCGCGCCGATTCATGCAGGCGTTCGGTGTGGTCGGTCAGCTTGAAAATTTCGCCGCCATAAGCGCGCTCGCCCTCGAATACCGCGCTGGCGTAGTGCAGCCCGTGGGTCAAGACGTGGATCTTGGCGTCGGCCCATTTGACGAATTCGCCGTTCATCCAGATAAAGCCGTCCAGTTGGTCGAAGGGAACGGATGCCATGGTAACCTCCCGCGGGCGGCAGCCCGCACATCATTGTGTCGTTGCGTGTTTCGCCTCGGCCGCTGCGGGCGGCCATTGTCTCAAAGCGTAGGCGGATATTTAAGGTCTGGCAAACTCAGGAAGTTCCGGAAAAAACGGCTTCGCTTGCCTTTTCGTTCGCAATCCGCCGAAAAGCTTGCCAAAAATTACCATCGCGCGGAAAATACGTCAATAGTGCTGACATAATTTCCTGCTTCACACGGAGATAAGATGACGAGCCACGCAGCCGCAGAGCCGATCAGGACGGCGATCACCGACGAGGACGGCATCGATTTCGCCATCATCGAGTTGTTCTTCTTCGCCTATCGCGACTTTACCTCCGATCCGGACCAGATCCTGGCCGATTACGGTTTTGGCCGCGCCCATCATCGGGTGTTGCATTTTGTCAATCGCCGGCCCGGCCTGACGGTCGCCGAGCTCCTCGATGTGCTCAAGATCACCAAGCAGAGCCTGGCGCGCGTGCTCAAGCAACTGATCGACACCGACCATATCGTGCAATTGCAGGGCCCCCGCGACCGCCGCCAGCGCGAGCTTTATCCGACGGCCAAGGGCCGTGCTCTGGCGCTGGCACTGGCGCGGCCACAGTCGCGCCGCATCCATGCTGCATTGGAAGATTCCGGAGCCACCGAACGCGCCGTTATCGAACGGTTCCTTGAAGCGATGGTCAATCCGGAACTAAGGGCGCAGATCGACATTGTGCCCGCAAAGATGTCAGGGAAAAGCCATGGAGACCATTGAGAGGGTTGATCATCCGACAGCACCGGAAGACGACGCGCCGCATCTGCTGGTGGTCGACGACGACACCCGAATCCGCAATCTTCTGAAACAGTATCTGACCGAAAACGGTTTTCGCGTCACCGTCGCCGGAAATTCGGGCGAGGCGCGGCGCAAGCTCGCCGGCCTCGACTTCGATCTGATCGTGCTTGACGTCATGATGCCGGGTGAAAGCGGCGTCGATCTCACCAAGGCGCTGCGGACGGAGAAAAACGTGCCGATCCTGATGCTCACCGCACTGTCCGAAACCGACAGCCGGATCACCGGGCTCGAGGCCGGCGCCGACGACTATCTGCCTAAACCGTTCGACCCGCGCGAGCTGATCCTGCGCATCAACAATATCCTGCGCCGCGGCGGCCCCGTGACGACTCCCAAGGTCGAACAGCTGGTCTTTGGCCCCTATACGTTCCAGATCGCCAGGCGTGAGCTGAAGCGCGGCGGCGAGGCGCTCAAGCTGACCGACCGCGAGCAGGAAATCCTGGCGATCTTCGCTGCGCGTGCCGGCGAAACGATACCGCGGCACGAGCTTGTCGGCGATGAATCCGAGGTCGGCGAGCGCACGATCGACGTCCAGATCAACCGGCTCCGCCGCAAGATCGAACGCGATCCGTCCAATCCGGTCTGGCTGCAGACCGTGCGCGGTATTGGGTATCGGCTCAGCGTGGAATAGAATGCCGCCGACAGCGGCCCTTTGCCGGGTCCCGGTGAGCGAAAGGACGAATGGCGACCACGCAACTCGAACGGCCGGGAGATGGCGGCTTCAGCGCCCGCGCGACGCGGGCGCTCAAGGCCGTGCCGCGCGCCTGGAACCGTTTCTGGCGCCTGGTGTCGCTTTACATGCCGAAGCGGCTCTATGCCCGCTCGCTGATCATCGTCATCGCGCCAATGATCATGCTGCAGTCGGTCGTCGCCTTTGTCTTCATGGAGCGCCACTGGCAGACCGTGACGCAACGCCTGTCGCAGGCCACGGTGCGCGACATCGCCGCCATCATCGACCTGATAGAGACCTATCCGCATGACGCCGACTACGCCAACGTCATCCGCATCGCCCAGGATCGCATGCAGCTGAAAGTCGACCTCCTACCGCCCGACCCGCTGCCGCCTCCCGGGCCAAAGCCGTTCTTCTCGATCCTCGACGAGATCCTTTCGTCCGAGATCACCCGCCAGATCAACCGTCCGTTCTGGATCGATACGGTCGGCAATTCCAATATCGTCGAGGTCCGCGTCCAGCTCGAGAACAAGGTGCTGCGCGTCTTCGTGCGCCGCAGCCAGGCCTATGCATCGAACACCCATATTTTCCTAATCTGGATGGTCGGCACCTCGCTGGTGCTGCTGATGATCGCCATTCCCTTCCTGCGCAACCAGATCCGGCCGATTCTGACGCTGGCCGAGGCGGCCGAGAGCTTCGGCAAGGGCCGGCCGATGCCGCGCGATTTTCGCCCGCGCGGCGCGGAGGAAGTCCGCCGCGCCGGCTTTGCCTTCATCCAGATGCGCGAACGCATCGAACGTCAGCTCGAGCAGCGCACCGCCATGCTGAGCGGCGTCAGCCACGATCTGAGGACCATCCTCACTCGCTTCAAGCTGCAATTGGCGCTTGCCGGGACCAAGGCGGCCGATACCCAGGCACTCGACCAAGACATCGACGACATGCAGTCGATGCTGGAAGGCTACCTTGCATTTGCACGCGGCGAAGCTTCGGAAGACGCCGGTCAGTTCGATCTCGAAGCCTTCTTCGACAAGCTTCGCGAGGAAGCCGCGCTGCGCAAGCGCAAGCTGTCGACCGTGCTTGTCGGCGATCCGCATGTGCACGTGCGCCCCAATGCCTTTGCGCGGCTGCTTTCCAACGTCGTCGGCAATGCATTCCGCTATGCCAAGACGGTGGAGATCAATGCCAATCATGGGCGCGGTTCGCTGCTCGTCACCATCGACGATGACGGCCCGGGAATTCCGCCCGAAAAGCGAGAGGATGTATTCAAGCCGTTCGTGCGGCTGGACGAGGCCCGCAACCTCGACGCCAGCGGCACCGGCCTTGGCCTCTCCATCGCACGAGACATTGCCCGCAGCCATGGCGGCGACATTGTCCTCGAACGCAGCCCGCTCGGCGGCCTTCGGGCGGTGATCAAGGTCCCCGCTTGACGGCAGCGACATCCGGCCTTCATCGGCCCGTCATGAAACCATGGTGAAGAGCGCCAATGAAGCGCGCGATCCTGATTGATTCGGCCCTGCGGCCTCATTTCGACCCCGCGCCTGCCCAGGTGCGCTGGTGCGACGCCCGAGCTGCGGCGTGGTCGCCGCTCAGGCGTCGCGGCGAGGCAATCAAGCTTGCCGCCAAGGGACCGCCATGCGCATCCTGATGGTCACCGACGCCTGGCGCCCGCAAGTCAACGGCGTCGTCCACACGCTGGAGCGTCTCTCGGAGACCCTGAAATCCTTCGATATCGAGACGGACTTCCTGACGCCGAATATCTTTCGCACCCTGCCTCTGCCGACCTATCCCGATATCAGGCTGGCGCTGACGACGCCGCACCGCGTGGCGCAGCTGATCGAGGCACGCAAGGTGGACCACATCCATATCGTCACCGAAGGACCGCTCGGCATTATGGCCCGGCGCTACTGCCGCAACGCCGGCCGCCCGTTCACGACCAGCTATCACACACGTTTTCCGGAATATCTGAGCGCGCGCCTGCCGGTGCCTGAAGCATGGGCCTATCGCTGGCTGCGTGATTTCCACAATTCAGGACAGGGCACGCTGGTTGCCACCCAGTCGCTTGCCGACGATCTTGCGGCGCGCGGCTTCACCAAGCTCCGGCCGTGGACGCGCGGCGTCGACACCGATCATTTTCGGCCGGACAAAAGAAAGGACCTGGGATTTCCCGGACCGATCTTCCTCTGCGTCGGCCGCGTCGCGATCGAAAAGAACCTGCCGGCCTTCCTAGACCTCGACCTGCCCGGCAGCAAGTTGGTCGTAGGCGAAGGGCCGGAATTGGCGAAGCTGAAGCCCAAATATCCCGATGCCCATTTCCTTGGCCATCGTCCGAACGACGAACTGGCCGAGATCTACGCCTCGGCCGATGCTTTCGTCTTCCCCAGCCGTACCGACACGTTCGGCAACGTCATCATCGAGGCGCTGGCCAGCGGCACGCCGGTCGCAGCCTATCCCGTCACCGGACCCATCGATATTGTGGGTGACGGCATCGGCGGCGCGGTATCGGACGACCTGCGGCAAGCAGCGCTCGCCGCCCTTCACGTCGACCGCGCCGAGGCGCGGCAACGCGCGATGCGCTACAGCTGGAAGGCCTGCGCGGAAATGTTCATGGAAACGGTCGAAGAGGCGCTGGGTACCAGGCGTAAACTGGCTGCGTGAGCAACAGCGCAGCTAGAACAATCTGCCTCCGTCCGGCACCTTGCGCTCGATCGCGCCAAGCACCACCGCGCCCTCTTCATCGGGAAAGCCGAGCGTCAGCACTTCCGACATGAATGGCCCGATCTGACGCGGCGGGAAATTGACCACAGCGAACACCTGCCGGCCGATCAGGGTTTCGGGCGTATAATATTTCGTGATCTGGGCCGAGGATTTCTTCACCCCGATCACGGGACCGAAATCGATTTTCAATTTGATCGCCGGCTTGCGCGCCTCGGGAAAAGGCTCGGCCTCGACGATCGTGCCGGCGCGGATGTCGATGCGGTCGAAATCGGCAAAGCTGATCTCGGGTTTTCGCGCGTTGCTCGAAACCATCGACGGTCAGGCGTTTCCGTAGGTTTCGAACAGCACGCCGGCCAACGCATCCTTGGCCGAAGTTCCTGACCAGACGACGAACTGGAACGCCTGGAAATAGCATTCGCAGGCCTCCAGCGCCGACGACAGCAGCACCTCGACCTGCTGGCTCGACGGCTCGACCCCACCGGCCAGCAGCAGCGACTGGCGGAACATGATGGCGCCTTCCTGCTCCCAGAGGTCGAAATGGCCAAATAGCATCTGCTCGTTGATCAGCGAAAGCAGCCGCATCACCTCGAGCGCACGCGCCTCCGGGACCTTGATGTCGAAGGCGCAGGCCAGGTGCAGCGCCTCATAGTCCTCCATCCAGGAGAATGAAACGTGGTAGTCGGTCCAGCTTCCGGCAACAGAGATCGAGATCTCGTCGTCGCCGGCCCGCTCGAAGGACCAATCGTTGTTGTGCGCCACCTGCTCGATAACATCCACCGGATGGATTTCGCGGGAGAATTCGAGTTCGAGAAGTTCCATGAAATGCTTCCTGTCGTTCTGGGAGCGCCACCACACGCTCCGCGGGAGAGGCACACTCGAACAATTCTGCCTAGAACTCGGACGGCCAGGACTTCGTCAACGCAAAGACCCCGGACCGGACCCCACCGCCCGGCGCATGACCCTGCTCCGAATCATGCAACAAATTCAGTCTATTGATCGGGAGTCGCGTGACCAGCCAAATTTTTCGCACTGCGTCATTCGCATGTGGAAAGGCGCTGTCACAAAGATTCACGCAGTACCGGTAAGCGATTCACGACAAAGCGCTTTTTGCGATCCGGCTTTGTGGAAAAGTTTAACGATTTATTTCTTGTTATTTTTTTGCACGCGGCTTTGACGCAGCCGCAGGCGCTGGTTGACCGGTCAATTCGGCAAGCCTGGCCTCGAGCGCCTCGATGCGAGCGGCGAGGCGGGTGTTTTCTTCCCTGGCCTTCGCCGCCATGTCGCGAGCGGCCTCGAATTCCTCGCGCTGCACCACGTCCATGGAGTTGAGTATGCGCTCGGCCTGGCCCCTGAAGGCGGTCTCCACCTCGCGCCGCACGCCTTGCGCGGCACCGGCTGCATCGGTCATCAGCTTGGCGAATTCATCGAGAATGCGGTTCGGTCCGGTCGCCATGGCAAATCCTCGCTTGGTCGAATTGACGTAGTGGCGCGCGATTCGGAATGCAAGCATATGCTTGCCTTGACCCCGCCAAAAGCCTGCCGCATGGTCCGCGCCCGAACCTGATTGGGAACCCGGAGACCCTGTTGAGCGAATATTTGCTGCCGCTGGCCGCCCTGCCCTTTCCCAACATCGACCCGGTCATCGTCCGGATCGGACCGCTGGCGGTGCATTGGTACGGCGTCGGCTACATCGTCGGCATTCTGTTCGCCTGGTGGTATGCCAAGCGCCTCGTCACCAACCCAAAACTGTGGCCCGACGGCACCCTGCCGATGAAGCCCGTCGACCTCGACGACTTCATCGTCTGGGCAGCCATCGGTGTGGTGCTCGGCGGACGCACCGGCTACGTGCTGTTCTACGACCTGCCGCGCTACATTGCCAATCCGCTCGATATCGTCGCCGTCTGGCAGGGCGGGATGTCGTTTCATGGCGGCCTGATCGGCGTCATTCTCGCAATGACGCTGTTTTCCCGGTCTCGCGGCATCCGCACATGGTCGCTGTTCGACGTGGTTGCCGCCGGCGTGCCGGTGGGGCTTGGCCTCGTTCGCCTGGCAAACTTCATCAATTCCGAACTATGGGGCCGGCCGACCGACGTTCCATGGGCATTCGAATTCCCCAATGGCGGCCCATTTGCACGCCATCCGAGCCAGATCTACGAGGCGCTCCTCGAAGGGCTGGTGTTGTTCCTTGTCCTGCGCTTCCTCACCCATTCGCGGCTCAAGCTGAAGGCGCCGCGCTTCGTCGGCGGCGCGTTCATCGCCGGCTATGGCGCCTCGCGCATCTTCGTCGAATTCTTTCGCGAGCCCGACCAGCAGCTTGGCTACCTCCTTGGCACGAGCTGGCTGACCATGGGAATGGTGCTGTCACTGCCGATGGTGCTGGCCGGCATCTGGGCGATGGCTACAGCCAAGCCGGTGACAAAACCGCAGCCGGCATGACGCGGCTGAAGACCCGCATCGCCGAGCTGATCGGTGCGGTGGGACCGATCCCCATCAGCGAATACATGGCGCTCTGCCTGTTCGATCCGCTGGACGGCTACTATACGACACGCGAGCCGTTCGGCGCCGCCGGCGACTTCGTCACCGCGCCGGAGATCAGCCAGATGTTTGGCGAACTGGTCGCCATCTGGCTCTACCAGGCGTGGCTGGCGATCGACCGGCCGACGCCGGTCGCCATCGCCGAAATAGGCCCCGGCCGCGGCACGCTGATGAGAGATATGCTGCGCACGCTTTCGCGGCTCGATCCGACGCTTACCGCCAGCGCATCGTTCGCCTTGATCGAGACCAGTCCGCGGTTGACCGAGGTCCAGAAACGAACGCTTGCCGGGACGTCGGCCACCGTCGCCTGGCATGAGGCCGTGGACACACTACCGCAGGCGCCGCTTCTGATTGTTGGTAATGAGCTGTTTGACGCGGTGCCCATCCGCCAGTTCGTCCGCGCCGGAGCCGGCTGGCGCGAGCGGATGATCGGTCTCGACGATGCGAACCGGCTGCGCTTTTTCGTCGGCGCCGGCTCGCTCGACCCGATGCTGCTGCCGGAGGGTGCCGAGAATGCGCCGGAAGGTGCGATCGTCGAGGTGGCGCCAGCCCGCGCCGCCCTGATGGCGGCCATCGCCGGGCGACTTGCCGGATTTGGCGGCGCCGGCCTGTTTCTCGACTACGGTCACCTCCAGCCCGGGATCGGCGACACCTTGCAGGCCTTGCGCAAGCACCGTCATGAGGACGTGCTGGCCAATCCGGGGCGGGCCGATCTCACAGCCCATGTCGATTTCGCTGCCCTCGCGGCAACCGTTCGGGCACACAGCCTCGATGCCCACCTCTCAACGCAAGGTGAATTCCTGCTCAAGATGGGGCTTCTCGAACGAGCTGGCCGGCTCGGCGCCAATGCCGATGAGGCAGCTCGCGAAAAGATCGCGGCCGACGTCGAGCGCCTCGCCGGCCCGCTGGCCATGGGCGAACTCTTCAAGGTGCTTGCCGTCCTCCCCGCCGGCATTGCCGTTCCGCCGTTTCCAAGCATGGATTGACTTTTCGCTGCCGCCTCTCCCACTCTCCCATCTCCGACTAGCGGCCGACATCAACTGCGCCAGCCTTAAACTGACCAGCCTTCAACTGCGCCCTTCAACTCGCTTGACGAAATCGCCCATACGGACAACAAAGCCGCCATGCTGAATCAGACCAAACCGGATCCCGTTCGGTCGCCCTTGCTGGAAACGGCGCAAGGCATCCGCCACGGCTACTTCACGCGCGTCGGCGGCATTTCCAGCGGCATCTACCGGGGCCTCAACATCGGCACCGGCTCGAACGACGACCAGACGCTGGTGCGCGAGAATCGCCGCCGGGTCGCCGAATGGATGGGCGTGCCTGCAAACCATCTGCTGACCGCTCACCAAGTTCATTCGCCGGACGTCGTCATTGCCAGGGAGCCTTTTGCCGGCGAGCGGCCCAAGGCCGACGCAATTGTCACCGACCGGCCGGGCATTGCCGTCGGTGCCTCGACCGCCGACTGCGGACCGGTCCTCTTCGCCGACGCCGAGGCGCGCATTATCGGCGCCGCCCATGCCGGCTGGAAAGGCGCTTTCACCGGAGTGCTGGAAAACACCATCGCGGCAATGGAAAGCCTCGGCGCCCGGCGCGACCGCATCGTCGCAGTGCTCGGTCCTTCGATCGGCCCACGGAATTACGAAGTCGGACCGGAATTCGTCGCCCGTTTCGTCGACGCCGATGCCGGCAGTGCCCGCTATTTCGCGCCCTCCGCAAATGCCGGACACGCGATGTTCGATCTCAACCGCTACACGGTCGACCGGCTGACCAGGGCTGGCGTCAATGCCGAAGGACTTGGCCGCTGCACCTATGCCGAGGAAGAGCTTTTCTACTCCTATCGGCGCAGCACGCATCGCAACGAGCCCGACTACGGGCGGCAGGTTTCGGCAATCGTTTTGGAGGCTGACTGATGGCGCTGCATTTCGAACGCTCGGAATTCGACGCGCGGCGCGATCGACTGATGATCGAGATCGCCGAAAAGAAGCTCGACGCCGTCCTGCTGTTTGCCCAGGAAAGCATGTATTGGCTAACCGGCTACGACACCTTCGGCTTCTGCTTTTTCCAGTGCCTGGTGGTCAAGGCCGACGGCTCGATGGTGCTGCTGACGCGTTCGGCCGACTTGCGCCAGGCGCGCCACACCTCGATCATCGACAACATCGTTTTGTGGACGGACCGCAACGGCGCCAATCCGGCGGTAGATCTGCGCAATCTGCTCAACGAGCTTGACCTGCTCGGCGCCCGGATCGGCGTCGAATACGACACCCACGGCCTGACCGCCTATAATGGCCGGCGCCTCGACGAGCAGTTGCAGACCTTCGGGCAGATCGCGGATGCCTCCGGCATTGTCAGCCGGCTACGGCTATTCAAGAGCCCGGCAGAAATCGCCAAGGCGGAAAAAGCCGCAAATCTGGCCGACGACGCGCTGGACGCAGCACTGCCGCTGATCAAGCAGGGTGGCGATGAGGCGCTGATCCTCGCCGCCATGCAAGGTGCGATCTTTGCCGGCGGCGGCGATTATCCGGCCAACGAGTTCATCATCGGCTCCGGAGTCGACGCCCTGCTTTGCCGCTACAAGGCCGGTCGCCGCAAGCTCACCAAGAACGACCAGCTGACGCTCGAATGGGCCGGTGTCTTCCACCACTACCATGCGGCAATGATGCGCACGGTGTTGACCGGCAAGGTATCGAAACGCCACCAGGAATTGTTCGATGCCGCCCGCGCCGCGCTACTTGCAGTCGAGAAGGCGATGACGCCCGGCAATACGTTCGGCGACGTGTTCGACGCCCATGCCCGCACCCTCGAAGCCCACAACTTGACCAAGCACCGGCTCAATGCCTGCGGCTATTCGCTCGGCGCCCGCTTCACCCCGTCCTGGATGGATATGCCGATGTTCTATCAGGGTAATCCCGAACCGATTGCGCCGAACATGACGCTGTTCGCCCATATGATCATCATGGACTCCGAAACCGAAACCGCGATGACGCTTGGCCGCACCTATCTGACCACCGAATCCCAGCCGAAGCCGCTGTCCCGCCATGATCTCGACTTGATCGTGCAGTGAATCCATAATGGAGAGAGTGTGAGGGGCGTTCGTCGCCAAGGAGTTTTCAGGCTAATGAGACGATCGCATGTGACGACCGTGTCATTGCTCGTGGCGCTGGCACTGGCGGCCTGCACCAATGCGAAGGACGTTCTCGAACCCTCGGCCATTGCCCCGCAATCGACGCAATCCCTCTCCGGAGCCGGAGGTGCCGCGACGCCCCCCGCAACTCCGGCTCAGCCTGCCGGCACCGCGCAAACTGCAGATACGGCGCAGCCTTCCGCTGCAGCAGCCGTGCCGCCCGCCAAAAGCGCGGCTGCCATTGCGCGGACCCGGCTGCAGGTGGCGCCGATCGTCGGCGCCTCGGTAGAAGCCGCGACACCGCTGACCGCCGAGCTTCAGACACGCGCCAGGCAGCGCGGCATCACCTTGGCCGGCAGCACCGACCAGACCCCAACACATGTGCTCAAGGGCTATTTCTCGACCATGACGGAAGGCAAGGACACTACCGTCATCTATGTCTGGGACATCTATGACCCGGCCGGCAACCGGCTGCATCGCATCAACGGCCAGCAGAAGGCGCCGTCTGTTGGCGGCGGCGAAGGCTGGACGGCGGTCGCGCCTGCGACCATGCAGGCAATTGCCGACCAGACAATCGACCAGTTCGCCACCTGGCTTGGCGGCGGCGCCGGCTGACCTGGAGCATAATTCCGAAAGTGAAATCCGGTTTTCGGAAAAGATCATACTCAGACTGAAAGATAGAGCTATGCCGATTCCGTCGGCGTCGAAGTGGACCTATCGCCGCATCGTCAAGCCGTAAGCGTTTATTGAGATTAGCCGGCGGATTCCCATTCACGACGCTTGCAATACCGGCGCGGGCCGCTAAAAGCCCGACTAAGAGGCTGGAGTGCTATCGGAGTCTCTCAATCCTTCGCCAGGAACGGTGCATGAAGCTCTTCGCGGGCAATTCCAACAGGGTGCTGGCCGAATCAGTCGCCCGCTACCTCAACATTCCGCTGGGCAAGGCCAGCGTCAGGCGCTTCGCCGACCAGGAAATCTTCGTCGAGATCCAGGAGAATGTGCGCGGCGAGGACGTCTTCATCCTGCAGTCCACCTCGTTCCCGACCAACGATCATTTGATGGAACTGCTCATCATGATCGACGCCTTCATGCGCTCTTCGGCCAAGCGCATCACTGCGGTTATTCCTTATTTCGGCTATGCCAGGCAGGATCGCCGTGCCTCGGGCCGCACACCGATCTCGGCCAAGCTGGTCGCCAACATGATCACCAGGGCGGGCGTCAACCGGGTGCTGACCCTGGATCTCCATGCCGGCCAGATTCAAGGCTTCTTCGACATCCCGACCGACAATCTGTTTTCCGTGCCGGTCATGGCCCGCGACGTAAAGGCGAAATACAAGCAGCTTGCCAATGTCATGGTGGTGTCGCCGGATGTCGGCGGCGTGGTCCGCGCCCGCGCGCTCGCCAAGCGCATCGACGCCCAGCTTGCCATCGTCGACAAGCGCCGCGAGCGCCCCGGCGAATCGGAAGTCATGAACGTCATCGGTGACGTGCGCGGCAAGGATTGCCTGTTGATCGACGACATCATCGATTCGGGCGGCACGCTGTGCAATGCGGCCGATGCGCTGCTTGCCGATGGCGCCACCAGTGTGACCGCCTATACTACCCATGGCGTTTTGTCCGGCGGCGCCATCGCCCGCATCGGCGCCTCGAAACTGCAGGAACTGGTCATCACCGATTCCATCCAGCCGACCCAGGCAGTGCTGGACGCCGCCAATATCCGCGTCATCTCCATCGCCGAACTGATGGGCGAGGCGATCTCGCGCACGGCGACCGAGGAATCGGTGTCGAGCCTGTTCGATTAATGCGTGTCGCGCAAAACTGTGCAGCGGTTTTGCGATAACGACATGCATACAACAAGAACCCAAAGCGCGTCGCATGAGGCCGGTCGAACGCGACGCCCTTCAGGGCTGCGCCTCAGGCCGAGCCGGACCACTTGTTCGTCGCACACCTTCGCCAGCATCACGGGCGCCCCGCATGTAACCGCGTGGCGAGGCTCCCAGCATGCGCTTGAACATGGTGATGAACGCCGGCACGCTGTCATAGCCGAGATCGAGCGCCACCCTCGTGATCGGCTCGCCGTCGGCCAGCCGTGGCAGCGCCGCGAACAGACAGGCCTGCTGACGCCAGGTCGACAGCGACAATCCGGTCTGGCGGTGGAACGCGCGGGTGAAAGAGCGGCGGCTCATGCCGACGATAGCAGCCCACTCGTCGATCGTCGCATGCGGTGACGGTGCCGACACGAAGCGCCGGCACAGCGTCGCCAACCTTGCATCGGACGGGAACGGAAGGCCGAGCGGCCGTTCCGGCAGGTTCGGGATTTCGTGCAGCAGGAGCTTCATGATCAGTCCACCCCGCCCCTTCAGCTCGGCGCCTTGCGGCAGCTTTTCCGATTCCACGATCAGGCTGTGCATCAGGTCGGTGATGCCGACGACACGCAACCCGTCCGGCAGGCCGGGAATGGCCTCCGGCATCACATAGACGGACCGCATGCTGACGTCGCCCAGCATCTCGACGGAATGTTCGGTGCCGGCGGGGATCCACATCGCGTGGTCCGGAGGCACCATCCAGCGCCCATGCCGCGTCTTCACCAGCACGACACCGACCAGCGCGTGCAGCAACTGGCTGCGGCTATGATGGTGCGGTGGCACATGGTAGCCGTCCGGATATTCGGTCGGCAGCGCCACTGCCGGCCCTACGGCCTGCTCCAGCCATTGCCAGCGACGCTCATGCAACAGCCCGAGATCGGTGTCGCCCGCTCTGAACATTTCCCTGCCATGCGGCATCAGCTATGGCCCACTTGCGAAACTATTGGACCAAACCACGAAAGAAGTCGCGTGACAAGCAACGTATAAGGCTGCGCCCTATAAGACCGCCTGCGGGAGCGCCCGCCAAAAAGACCACGGAGCCTGCCTTGACCGATACCACAGCAACCGCCGACGCCAAGCCGGCAGCGGCCAGCCACATTTCAGCTCAGGCGACGGCCTTCACCGTCATCCTGGCGGTGAGCTTCTGCCATTGCATCAACGATATCATGCAGTCGCTGCTGTCGGCGATCTATCCGCTGCTGAAGGACAATTACGGTCTCGATTTCTGGCAGATCGGCCTTTTGACTTTTACCTTCCAGGTGACGGCATCCTTGCTGCAGCCGGTGATCGGCATGATTACCGACAAGCGGCCGATGCCTTATTCGCTGCCCTACGGCATGGCTTCTTCGCTGATCGGGCTGGTCGTGCTGGCCTATGCCGGACATTACTCGCTGCTCCTCATCGGCGCCTCGCTGATCGGCATCGGCTCAGCGATCTTCCACCCGGAATCCTCACGCATCGCCCGCTTCGCCTCCGGTGGCCGGTTCGGTCTTGCGCAGTCGCTGTTCCAAGTCGGCGGCAATTTCGGCCAAGCGATGGGGCCGCTGCTGGCAGCCTTCATCGTCGTGCCCTTCGGCCAGACCAGCATCGCCTGGTTTGCCGGCGGCTCGCTGATCGGCATCATCGTGCTGTGGCAGGTTGGCGGCTGGTACAGCCGCCTGCGCGCCGCACAGGGCACCCGCAAGGCGGCACGCTTCGTTTCGCCTTTCCCGCGCCGCAAGGTCCTGGGCGCGCTGGCGGTGCTGACCTTGCTGGTATTGACCAAGAACGCCTACATCGCCAGCCTGTCCAGCTACTACACCTTCTATGCCATCCATAAATTCGGCGTTTCGGTGCAGATGTCGCAGGTCATGCTGTTCCTGTTCCTCGGCGCCTCGGCCCTGGGCATCCTGCTCGGCGGCCCGTTCGGCGACCGCTACGGACAGAAGGCGATGATCTGGTTCTCGATCGTCGGCGTGCTGCCCTTCACCCTGGCCCTGCCCTACGCCAATTTCGAGTGGACAATGGTTCTCACCGTGCTGATCGGCCTGATCCTGTCCTCGGCCTTCTCGAACATCGTCGTCTTCGCGCAGGAACTGGTGCCCGGCCGGGTCGGCATGATCGCCGGCATCTTTTTCGGCTTCGCCTTCGGCATGGGCGGCATCGCGGCCGCCGTGCTTGGCGTCGTCGCCGACATGAAGGGCATCGATTTCGTCTTCCAGGTCTGCTCGTATTTGCCGCTGCTCGGGCTGCTGACGGTCCTCCTGCCTAACATGAAGGAAGCGAGGAAGGTGGAGGCGGGGACCACGATCGGGTGAAGTTTGGGTTGGACTTCGGCTTCCCCGCCCACCGGGCAGCGCGAAATTCGGTTCTCGACATAGACTTCGAGCCGGTCAGGGCCGCAGCGTGGCGACATCGCGGCCATTGGCTGACACGCTCCGTCATCTGAACTTGAAAGCACGCGTCGCCCGCATCAGCCGGAATGCCTGCTCGGCAGCGTTCGCCAGCAGCGTGTCGGCGTCACGGATCGCGTCTTCGAGGGAACACGGTCGGCACAGAATGCTGAAGAAGGCATCGATGCCGATGTCGTGGGTCGCCTCTGCACCTGCTCCGATCGTTCCGGCCAAGGCGATGACGGGCAGATTGTGACGTTTCGCGCGCCGGGCAATCTCGGCTGGTATCTTTCCAAAGCTCGTCTGACCATCCAGGCCACCCTCGGCTGTCATGACGATGTCGGCGTTTGACAGCCGATGATCGAGATCCATATACCGCAGGATCAGGTCGAAGCGCGGATGCAGCCGGGCTCCAGCAAAGGCGTGAAGTCCGGCGCCGAGTCCCCCGGAAGCTCCTCCGCCGACAAGCGGCGTCACGTCGACGCCGAGGTCGCGGCGAACGACGTGAGCGACATTTTCCATGCCCTGCTCGAGCAAAACCACCTGATCAGGTGTTGCACCCTTTTGCGGGCCGAACACCCGAGCGACGCCTCTCTCGCCGAGCAGCATGTTGTAGGGATTTACCGCGACGTCGACACGAACATTCGAAAGGCGATGATCACGACTGGAAAGATCGACACGAGCTAGCGATGAGAGGGCCGAGCCGCTCCCCGAAATGGGACGGCCGCCGCCATCGAGCAGACGCACGCCTAATGCTTGGGCCATGCCGGTTCCTGCATCGTTGACACCCGAGTCACCGCAGCCGATCAGAATTCTTTCCGCGCCAAGATCGAGCGCAAAACGAATCAACTCACCAACCCCATAACTTGTAGTGCGGGTCGGGTCACGCATGTCAGTGGGGACGAGCCGGAGCCCGGCAGCCGCCGCGATTTCCAGAACTGCAGTCCGTTTCTTTCTTCGCCCGAGAAAACCGACATTGGCCGCCACGGGTTGTCCCACCGGTCCCGTCACTGTGACGGAATGCAGCTCGCCATCAGACAATTCAACAAGGGTCCGCGTAAAATCCTCGCCGCCATCCACCATTGGAAGGCCCAGGATCTTTGCTGTCGGAACGGCATTGCGAACGCCGCGCGCCAATGCAGCGATGACATCACGAACGCCGAGGCTCTCCTTAAAGCCGGAGGGTGCGACCAATACTCGAAGCCGTCTTCGTTTCGTCAATCCTTTCTTTTTCGACATTCTACGGCTCTCCAACAAGTTGCAGATGGAGCGTGTTGAGCAGGGCTCCGGTGGCTGGCCACACGGTGACCGCGAACACGACGATGAGGATGAACTGCATCGGCAGCAGGATTGAGCTGAGCAAGGCGAGGTCTTTCGGGCCGTAGCCTTCCTCGTCGACTCCCGCGAAAAGCGCCACCGGTTTCGCGCAGATCGCGAGGGTTTGGCAAAAGCCGGTCGCCGAGACGAGGACAAACATTGCCAGGAGAGGGTCGAGCCGCGCTGTCGATGCGAGCATCAGCGCCGGGGGCAGCAGCACCGAGACACGCGCCGTGCGACTGTGGATCACGAGATGACTGAAAAGCCCAAGCAAGGCTAATAAGGAGATAAGCGCCAACGGACCCAAGCCGGTGCCGCGCAGCGGATCGACAGTCGTCTCGATCAACCACCGATTGAGGCCTGATGCCGTCAGGCCGTCTGCCAAGCAGATCGTCGCCGCCAGAAACAAGAGCAGCTTCCACTCCGCACTCTTGATTGCATCGCCAAACGCCACGGAGCCTACTCTAGGAAGTGTGGCCAAGAGAGCGCCGCCAAGAGCGACAACGGTGGCATCAAGTCCGTGGACAGGTTCGGTCAGCCACGCGGTGACAACCCCGCCGGCGATCCAGAGTATCGGCTGCCGTGCCAATCCGGCACCGCCACTAGTCACCGTCGTTGGCTGCAAAAGGGTCATCCGCCGTTCGACCGGCGACAGGAAAAGCCGGAGCAGGCATTCGACCGAAAGGAAGGTGCTTACGGCCGCAAACGGCAGGCCGAAAGCGATCCATTCCAGATAGCTTACTTTCACACCCGAGAGGCGGCCGACCATTTCGATCGCCAGCAGATGGGCACCGGCGCCGACGGGCGATGCAATGGCCGAGAGCAGGATAACAGTGGGGAACAGCAGCGCGAAGGCCCTTCGCAACCGGGCGCTTCCACAGCGTCCCGCGATCGCCTGAAAGGCGGGGATCATCAAAGCTGCGCGACCTGAGGTCGACGGAATGACGAAGGCTGTGGCGATCATGACGGCCGTCAAGGAATAGGCGATTGCGCGAACCGATCGCATGCGCCCCGTCACGAGGCCGAGAACGCGATCTGCGACCCCACTCGCCTTGAAGGTGGCCGCCAACATGAAGGAGGCAAGCAATAGCCAGATCAACTCATCGCCGAGCGCATGAAACAGCGCGCCTGGATCACGGTTGACCAGCAGCGCCATTGCCAGCCCGGCGGCGATCGCAACGAAGGTGTCGTCGAACGGCGTCAGGGTCCACCCGATGATCGCGACAAGCAGGATCTCGAGCGCGCGCCGGGCGTCGGACGGGAGCGCGGAGAGGCCGAATTCAATGATGGCCACACACAGGGATACACAGGTTCCGATCAGTGCGGCTCGCCATATCGGCCAGAGCACCGGCGGTGTCCTTTCCCGAAGGGTGGCGTCACTGTCGGTCCGAAAATCTACTTGTGCCAACCGAAACCTCGTCTAGTTCGTCGCCAACGTGGCGATGAGGGCGTCGCACACCCTCCGCTCGAACTTAGGAGGTTCCGATTAGACGCTTGCGAGGGCTCCGGTTAGAATTTGGTGAGAGGCATTATCCGATCGCCGGCAGGATTACCGCATGACCGTTCGAGGCCGCATCTTCCTATTTCAAATCGTCATTCTCGCCCTTGTCGGACTGATTTCAGGACTGGCATTCGCAACACTCCAGCTGACAGAGGAATTCGTCCGCCGAATCGACAGCGTCCACGGGCGGTTCGAGGCGCTCGCCGAACTCAATGGGCAAGCCAACAATTACACCGAGCAACTCGCTGAAGTCTTGCTGCTTGGGCCCGAGCAAATGCCGGATTTCGAAGCGGCGCGAGAAGCAGTGAAATCCGGATTCTACAAGCTGGAGGGCGCCACTCGCGAGGAACTCGGTGCTCTCGGATATTGGAGCGATAGACGCCAGGAGGAGGCCGAACTCAGATTCGTCGGTCGCGTCAAGGCGCTGTTTGAGGCGATCGATCGGGCCGCCCAGCGACTGTTCAGCCAGCGAACAAAGGGGGATCCAAAGGGCATCGTAGACGCCTTCCGCAACGATGTGGAGCACCGATTAGAGAACGATCTTGAAGAAATGATTGAAGCCGCTTTGCACGATGAGCGCAGGGAGGTTGGAGAGGAACTCGCCGGCGTCCGTGGCGCACAATGGCGGCTGCTGCTGCTGACCGGCGGCTTCGCTGCGTTGCTCATGCTGGGCAGTCTGGGGTTCGGCCTGGTCCTGCGACGATCAATCGCCACACCTGTGCGTGAACTGAACGAAAGCGCCAAAGCCATCGCTGCAGGCAAGCTCGACCATCGCGTTTCCGCGACCGGACGCGACGAGTTCGCTTCCCTCTCGCGAAGTTTCAACAGCATGGCCGAGGCTCTCGAGATCGAACGTGCTGCTCTGATTTCGGTACAGGACCGCTTGGAGGCGGAGGTTCAGTTGCGCACCCGTGAACTGCGGAAAGCCAATGAGCAACTGAGAGCGATCGATAGCCGACGCACACAATTTTTTGCGGAGGCAAGCCACGAACTCCGCACGCCGTTGACGATTCTCCGCGGAGAGGCCGACGTTGCCCTCCGCGGCCAACCGCGTGTTCGATCTTACCGCGAAGCTCTGAGCCGAATCCGCAATTGCGCTGAAGATATGGCTCGCAACCTGGGGGACCTTCTGGCATTCGCCCGCTCCGAAGCTGAAAATTTCAGGTTCTCCTTGCGCAACATCGATACCGGTGAGGTTGTGAAGGCGGCCGTTCAGGAGGCTTCCGTACTCGCAGGTCCCAAGCAGATATCCGTTGACCTGTCGCTCAACCCAGACCATTGCCTCATTCGGGGTGACGCCCAGCGCCTAAAGCAAGCGCTGCTGATCGGCTTCGACAACGCCATAAAGTACTCAAAGCCGTATCAGACAATAGCAGTCGAGATGGCTGAGCGTCATGGAATGCTTGAGATCGCCATCCGCGACAACGGTTCAGGGATCGATGCCAACGATCTCCCGTTCGTGTTTGACCGATATTATCGCGGGCGTGTCGGCGGGAGGTCCGCAGCCGACGGCCTTGGTGTTGGCCTCGCGATCGCCAAGGAGATTATAGACGGGCACAATGGCACAATCGGCCTTGAAGGAATTGAGCCTTCGGGAACCCTCCTCAGAATCAGACTGCCGCTGGTACATCGCACCCATGATTCGAATCCTGATCGTTGAAGACGACCGGCGTGTCTCCGACTTTCTCCGCCGGGGGTTGGAGGCCGAAGGCTTCCACGTGAGTGTCGCGGAGGACGGTCGCGAGGGACTAGCCATTATTCGTACGGATCCATTCGATCTCGTGATCCTGGACCGTCTGCTTCCCTACCTGGACGGCCTTGAGCTGTGCCGGATCGTGCGATTGGAGCAGTGGCCGGTTCTCATCCTGATGCTGACCGCGAAGGAGACAATTCAGGATCGCGTAGATGGGCTCAAGGGCGGTGCCGACGATTACCTGACGAAACCGTTTGCGTTTGATGAACTGGTGGCCAGGATTGACGCGCTGCGCCGACGCCGTCAGGGTGCAGTGGATCGACAATTGCTTCGAGTGAGCCGCCTCAATCTCGACACGAGCGCTCGTCGTTTTGCGGACGGCGACCGGGAAATCAGCCTTACCCGACGTGAATTCGACCTTCTGCATTTTCTCATGCTCAACGCGGGGAAAGTGGTTAGCCGCGAGCGCATCCTCAACAATGTCTGGTCATACAGCTTCGAACCCGGGACGAAGATCGTGGAGGTATACATTCGCTATCTGCGTGCGAAGCTCGGGCCGGATGCATCGGCCAGCATTCAGACAGTTCGTGGGATCGGCTACATGCTGGTCGAGCGGAAGCCATAGAAGGTAGAGCGAAACTCTTTATCGCACCGTTCTCGCCACTCGCTGGAAACCTCCCCTTTCCGCAACGCCGCTTCCACCGCTTGTTTCCGAATAGGTGTTCATCGGCTCCCTTCCATGCTGCCGGCGCGCGCCGTCCACCCGCCGTGGGCATTGCCCCGCCGCGGTTCCCCTTTCCACCCGCCGCGGTTCCCCTTTCCATTTGTGTTCGGGCTTGGGCGGCGACACCGATTTTGGCGGCCGTTAACCGCTTTCGTAATTCACGGCCTCTACCCCCAGGCCTGCAGCCACCCAGTCGGGGAAGCCGCCTTCGAACCGGCGCGGGGCCCAGCCTCGTGCCCTGAGGATTGCCAAGGCGTCGGGCGAAAGAACGCACTGGACTCCACGACAATAGGCGACACGGGTGAAACAAGAGATGCCAAAATGTTGGAGTTCGTTGTTCGTGCGGCCGTCGTTGGAATCGGCGCGACAGCCCTGATGGACCTCTGCGGATGGTTTCTGAAGCGAATGTTCGCGATTCCACCGCTTGATTACGCCTGGGTCGGCCGCTGGATCGGGCACTTTCCACATGGACGTTTTGCACATGCGAATATCGCACAAGCTGCCCGCGTTCGCGGCGAAACCGCCATTGGATACCGCCATTGGATGGAGTGCGCATTACGCGACCGGCATCGTATTTGCCGCAGCGCTGATTGGAGTGTGGGGCCTCGACTGGGCACGGCACCCGACAGTGCTTCCGGCCCTGTTGGTCGGCGTCTGCACCATCGTCGCCCGTTCTTCGTGATGCAACCGGCTTTTGGGATCGGCATCGCGGCTTCGAAAGTTCCCAACCCGCGCACTGCGCGCCTGCGCAGCCTTATGGCCCATCTGTCTTTCGGGGTTGGGCTGTACGTTGCAGCATCGCTTTCGGCATTGCTACTTCCGGCCTGATGGGCCGCCCGCTTGCACCTCGCGCCGCCTTCCGCTATAGAGCCGCCACCCGCGTAGACACCCTTGGAGGCAACGCGGCGGAAGGCCGCCTTCCCGCATGATCACGAAAAGTGGATTCCGGTTTTCGGACCAGGTCATGCGTTAGCTATGTCGGCTTTCGACGTTTACGGCCCCGGCACGTTGCCGGCCGCGAACGCTCCAGAACAACGCGAAAGGAAATGCCATGAGCCACGATACTTACGAGCTCAAGGCCGAAGCGCGCGAACAGGTCGGTAAGGGGTCCGCCCGTGCAGTTCGCCGCAACGGTAAAGTGCCTGCAGTGATTTACGGCGACAAGCAGCCTCCCCTGGCGATTGCGCTGACCTACAAGGACATCTACTACAAGATCCATGGCGGCGGGTTTCTGACCACGGTCGCCACGATCGATGTCGACGGCAACAAGATCCAGGTTCTGCCCAAGGATTTTCAGCTCGACCCGGTCAAGGATTTCCCTGTCCATGTCGATTTCCTGCGCATCGGCAAGGATACCGAAGTCAACGTCGATGTGCCCGTGCACTTCATCAATGAAGACAAGTCGCCCGGCATCAAACGCGGCGGCGTGCTCAACATCGTGCGCCACGAGGTCGAGTTCCACTGCCCGGCCAATGCGATCCCGGATTTCATCACCGTCGATCTCACCGGTACCGATATCGGCGATTCGATCCACATTTCGGCCGTCACCTTGCCGGCCGGCGTCAAGCCGGTGATCTCCGACCGCGACTTCACCATCGCGACCATTGCCGGCTCCTCGGCGATGAAGCCGGAGGCTGCGGAAGAGACGACTGAAGCGGCTGCGCCCGAAGCGGCTCCTGCCGCCGAAGAGAAGTAACCCCTTCCCGCCCGGAGGCGACGATGCTTGTCTTTGCAGGCCTCGGCAATCCGGGCGCGAAATACGCCAACAACCGGCACAATGTCGGCTTCATGGCGGCGGACGCGATCGCCCGCCGCCATTCCTTTTCGCCTTGGTCGAAGAAATTCCAGGGTCTGATTGCCGAAGGCACGCTTGCCGGCGAAAAGGTGATCCTGATCAAGCCGCAGACCTTCATGAACCTGTCCGGCCAGGCGGTCGGCGAAGCCTTGCGCTTCTACAAGCTCGGCCCTTCGGCGCTGACTGTCTTTTATGACGAGATCGACCTTGCCGCCGGCAAGGTGCGGGTCAAGGTCGGTGGCGGTTCCGGCGGCCACAACGGCATCCGCTCCCTCGACCAGCACGTCGGCAAGGATTTTCGCCGTGTGCGCATCGGCGTCGGCCATCCCGGCGTCAAGGAAATGGTGCACGGCCATGTGCTTGGCGATTTCGCCAAGGGCGACCGCGAATGGCTGGACGTGCTGCTCGACGCAATCGCCGATGGTGCCGGATTGCTTGCCAAGGGCGACGACAATTCGTTCATGAACCGCGTGACGCTGGCGCTGCGCGACAAGCTCACGCCGACGGACGACGACGATCGCCAACCGCCCAAGGCGCCAAAGGCGCAAAGCCACGTCCGCCAGGCGCGGCCGCAGCAGCCGGCGGCCAAGCTGCCCGAAACCGGCCCGATGGCGGCCATGCTGAAGAAGCTTTTTGGCGGCAAGGACTGAGCCATGGATCTGGATGACATCCGTCTCATCAGACAGAAGTATGTTGATTATTTCGTCACCGCTGCCGGCGAACTTGCTCGCAACAGCCAAGGATCGCATGCGACCGAAATCAAGTTTTCGAACGTCGATTCCTTCTATCGAAATTTCATCGCGGTTGATTTCGTCAGTAATGACGGACAGCCAAATCCGCAATTCATCAACAGCGATTCCTATGTGAAATTCTCTCCGGATATTCACGCCGGGATGGGTGGAATGGATGTCCTCATCTCACCTTTCAGGTGGGATGAGGTTCATTTTAAATTCCCTATAAATGAGCTCGACGGCGATCTCTTCGACGAATGGTTTCGCGGCTGGTTTGATATCGATAGCGAGCGTGAAACATCGGAGACCGTCGGAAACGTCATTCACAGTGCGCAATTGCTCGAGGGGCAACTGACCATCGATTTCGGAACCGCTGAGGTCGACGCGTTCTGGCATCTTCTGCAAATACTGAGCAGGTCCGGCGTTCGTTCGTTGGCGATAGGCACCGATGACATCGCGCAGCGTCTGAATTGAATTGCGCCTTGACGATCATCGGCGCTTTCGCCCATAGCCCTGATCAAATTTCGATTTCCCGATAGGACCAGACAAAAATGGGTTTCAAATGCGGCATCGTTGGCTTGCCCAATGTCGGCAAGTCGACGCTCTTCAATGCGTTGACCAGGACGGCGGCGGCGCAGGCCGCCAATTATCCGTTCTGCACCATCGAACCGAATACCGGCGAGGTGGCGGTGCCCGATCCGCGCCTGCAGAAGATCGCCGCGATCGGCAAGTCGAAGGAGATCATCCCGACCCGCATCTCGTTCGTCGACATTGCCGGCCTGGTGCGTGGCGCCTCCAAAGGCGAAGGGCTTGGCAACCAATTCCTCGCCAACATCCGTGAGGTCGACGCCATCGTCCATGTGCTGCGCTGCTTCGAGGATGACGACGTCACCCATGTCGAGGGCCGCATCGATCCTGTCGCTGATGCCGAGACCGTCGAAACCGAATTGATGCTTGCCGACCTCGACAGCCTTGAGCGCCGCATCGTGCAGATCCGCAAGCGTGCCGCCGGCAAGGACAAGGAAGCAGCGACCGCACTTCCGATGATGGAAGCGGCGCTTGAACTGCTGCAGGCCGGCAAGCCCGCCCGCATCCTGCTCAACGGCATCTCGGCTGAGGATTTACGCATCCTGCAGGGGCTGAATCTCTTGACCTCACACCCGGTGCTTTACGTCTGCAACGTCGCGGAAGCCGATGCCGCCACCGGCAACGCGCATACCAAGGCGGTCGAGAAGATGGCCGCCGCGCAAGGTGCCCGCACCGTTGTGATTTCCGCGGCGATCGAGGCCGAGGTCGCCCAGCTCTCGGACGAAGAGGAAATGGAATTCCTGGCAACGCTCGGTCTGGACGAACCCGGCCTGAACAAGGTCATCCGCGCCGGCTACGAGCTGCTCCAGCTCATCACCTACTTTACCGTTGGCCCCAAGGAGACACGCGCCTGGACCGTGCACAAGGGCGCCAAGGCGCCGCAGGCGGCAGGCGTCATCCACACCGATTTCGAGCGCGGCTTCATCCGCGCCCAGACCATCGCCTATGAGGACTTCGTCAGGCTGGGCGGCGAAGTCGCGGCCAAGGAGGCCGGCAAGGCGCGCGACGAAGGCAAGGAGTATGTCGTCCAGGACGGCGACATCATGCTGTTCAAGTTCAACACCTGAACCTGCGAGGGAGCCCAATGGTCACCATTGCCGTCGCTCGATGACAACTTCAAAGCAGGGTGTCGCAGTGCCTCTTGCGCTGCTTGACGGGCCAACGTGCGGGGTCTAAGGGGCCTCTGCACCGGCCTCGCGCCTCGCCTGCCCGTGTCCGTGCGATGTGACTGACGCGCCCCCTCCAAACGAACGCTCTTTGGCAACAGCAAGGGAGACCCCGGCGATGATCAAGGCCTTCGTCGTCGACAATGATCGCCTGCGCCTGGTCGACGATCTCGTGCAAAACAGCGACACTGTCGTCTGGGTCGACCTCTTCAACCCGACAAAGGAAGAAGAGACGACAATCGAGACCTGGCTCGGAATCGCCGTTCCGACCCGCGAAGAGATGGAAGAGATCGAGATCTCGAGCCGTCTCTACGTCGAGGACGGCGCCTACTTCATGACCGCCATTCTGCCTGCGCAGACCGAGGTGAACGATCCCTTGATGTCGCCGGTCACCTTCGTGCTCGCCGGAAGCAGGCTGATCACCGTGCGTTACCACGAGCCGAAGGCGTTCAAGACCTTTCCGCTGCGCGCCGAGAAGGTGGCGACCGGCTGCACCAGCGGCGACACCATCCTGATCGGACTGCTGGAGGCGATCGTCGACCGCCTCGCCGACATTCTGGAGCGCGCCGGCCGCGACGTCGAGGCGATCTCGCGCGACATCTTCGAGGCACGCTCGACCAAGGTTTCCAAGCGCAACCGCGACTTCCAGGAGCTGTTGAAAGGCATTGGCCGCAAGGAAGACCTCGCCTCCTCGATCCGCGACAGCCTAATCTCGCTGCAGCGCCTTGCCGGCTTTCTCGCCCATGCCTCCACCCAAAGCAGGATGAGCAAGGATACCCGCGCTCGCATCAAGACCTTGTCGCGCGACGTGCTGTCGCTCGCCGACCACGCCACGTTCCTGTCGCAGAAGATCAGCTTCCTGCTCGACGCGACGCTCGGCATGATCTCGATCGAGCAGAACGCCATCATCAAGATCTTCTCCGTCGCCGCTGTCATCTTCCTGCCGCCGACGCTTGTCGCTTCGATCTACGGCATGAATTTCGACATCATCCCTGAGCTCAAATGGCACTTTGGCTATCCCTTCGCCATCGGCATGATGGTGCTTTCGGCAATCCTGCCCTTCTGGTATTTCCGCCGCCGCGGCTGGCTATAAGGTCGTCAATACCGCGCTGCGGCTTGGGCGCAGCGGGGTGGCGCAATAGAAATTGCTTGACCAGATGCCGCCCTGCCTGCATCCGGGACCCGGACCCGTAGCGATCGTACAATCCTGAACAGGATTTCCAGACCATGACCGCAAAGACCTGGGCTTATGAGGATTTTGTCGAGGGCGCTTCGCTCGACCTCGGCACCAAGCTGGTAAGCGCCGCCGAAATCATAGAATTCGCCAACGAGTTCGATGCCCAGCCGATGCATCTCGACGAGGCCGCGGGCAAGGCCAGCATCCTCGGCGGGCTGGCGGCTTCAGGCTGGCACACCTGCGCCATGTTCATGCGCATGCTGTGCGATGCCTTCCTGCTCGACTCGACCTCCCAGGGCGCGCCGGGCGTCGACCAGGTCAAATGGAAACGGCCGGTCCTGGCCGGCGACCTGTTGACCGGCAGCACCACCGTCCTTGCCAAGCGACTGTCCAGATCGAAACCCCGCCTTGGCCTGGTGACCATGCGCAGCGAGTTGTTCAACCAGCGCGGCGAAGGTGTTTTCGAGCTCGAAAACACCGTCATGTTCCTCACCCGCGAGGGCAGTGCGTGAGCCTCGACGAATTCTTCTGCATCGGTATCACCGTCACGCTCGGTTCACATCGATTCGAACCGGAGGCGATCAAGGCGTTCGCCCGCAAATACGACCCGCAGATATTCCATATCGACGAAGAGGCGGCGAGGAACAGCATATTCGGCGGGCTCTGCGCCTCGGGCTGGCACACCGCCGCCACCTGGATGAAATTGAACCTCCAGGCTGGCATAGAGGCAGAGGTCGCCCGCTGGCCCGGTCCCGGGCCGGTGCCGAAATTCGGCCCCTCGCCCGGCTTCAAGAACCTCAAATGGCCCAAACCTGTCTATGCCGGGGAAACCGTGACTTTCACCCGCACCGCGCTGGCCCATCGCCCTATCGCCTCGCGACCGGGCTGGCGGCTGCTGACGCTCCGCTCGGAGGCCTTCGATTCGACCGGCGACAAGGTCATCGAATTCGAAAGTGCCGTGCTGGTGAAGGTGGAGTGAGCGGAGTTCTTCCCTACTCCACAAGAAGGGGAGAAGGAAGAAACGCTCAATGCCCCTCAAACCCGATCAGCGTCCTCACCGGTACGCCGAGCGCCTCTAACCTCTCGCGGCCGCCAAGGTCCGGCAGGTCGATGACGAAGCAGGCGGCGAGGATGTCGGCGCCGATCTGCCGCAATAGCTTGACGGCCGCCTCGGCCGTGCCGCCGGTGGCGATCAAATCGTCGACGAGGATTACCTTCTCGCCTGGAGAAACACCGTCTTTGTGCATCTCCATCTCGTCCAGCCCGTATTCCAGGCTGTAGGCGACGCGCACCGTCTCGGAAGGCAACTTGCCCTTCTTGCGGATCGGCACGAAGCCGGCCGAGAGCTGGTGGGCGATGGCGCCGCCGAGGATGAAGCCGCGCGCCTCGATGCCGGCGATCTTGTCGATCTTGAGGCCGGCATAGGGATGCACCAGTTCGTCGATGGCGCGGCGGAAGGCCCGCGCATTGCCGAGCAGCGTGGTGATGTCGCGAAACAGGATGCCCGGCTTGGGATAATCCGGAATGGTGCGGATCGCGGCAAGCAGCGTCTCTTCGAGCGAGGATTTCATCAAGCGGCTCTCCGGGCCTTTCAGATTCGGCTGAAGACGTGAAGGGAATGGGCCAATCGTAACCCGGTGCAGCTAAGTCCGGCTACCGCCATGTGACGCCTGACGGAAAATTGTCCGGCAAAGGGGCCACTCTGCGCCGGCAGCGATGAATCGACATGCCTGCAATGAGAAGGGCGTCTTTCGACGCCCTCGCATTCTCGTAGATCGCAGGGCTCAGTGCGCCACGCCGGCCCACACCTTGCGCTTGGTCAGGTAGACCAGTGCGCCGAACAGCAGCAGGAAGACCAGCACGCGAAAGCCGGTCTTCTTGCGATCTTCGAGGTGTGGCTCGGCCGCCCACATCAGGAAGGCCGACACGTCACGCGAATACTGGTCGACCGTCTGCGGCGCGCCGTCATCATAGGTAACCTGGCCGTCGGAGAGCGGCTTCGGCATCTTCAGCGACACGCCGGACAGGAAGTACGGATTGTAGTACGTGCCTTCTGGTATGACCATGCCCGCCGGCGGCTGCTGATCGTAGCCGGTCAGCAGCGAGTGGATGTAGTCGGGGCCGCCCTGGGCATACTGGGTAAAGATATCGAAGACGAAGCGCGGGAAGCCGCGTTCAACCCCGCGCGCCTTTGCCAGCAGCGACATGTCGGGCGGTGCTGCGCCGCCATTTGCCGCTGCCGCCGCTTCCACATTGGGGAACGGCGCCGGGAAATGGTCGGACGGCTTGCCGGGACGATCGAACATGTCGCCGGCATCGTTCGGTCCGTCATGGATCGTATATTCGGCCGCCAGCGTCTTGATCTGCGCATCCGAATAGCCAAGGCCCTCCAGTGTACGGAACGCCACCAAATTCATCGAATGGCAGGCCGAGCAGACTTCCTTGTAGACCTTCAGCCCGCGCTGCAGCTGGGCCTTGTCGTAGGTGCCGAATGGCCCGGCGAAGCTCCAATCCATTTCGTTCGGTTCGTGTATCGGGAAATGCGTCGGCGCCGCCTCATTGTGCGCCTCTTCCTGGGCGCTGGCTCCAGTGCTTGCGGCACCCATGCCCGCGGCCAAAAGGCCAAGCAGCGCCAGCGAGGAGAGAATCTTCTTCATGCCAAATCCCCTTGAGATTCTCTGACGCGCCGTCACCGTCTCGAGCATGACCTTGTCCGAGTACCGGTTTCCACTTTTCGGAATCATGCTCAGCCCTTGGTTTCCGGCGCGGTCGTGGCGCCGGCAGGATGTCCACCGCCGCCCTTGTTCTTCTCGAGCACCGCCTCGGTGATCGAGTTCGGCAGCCGCCGCGGCTTTTCGATCAGCCCGAGCACCGGCAGCGCTACCAGGAAGAAGGCGAAGTAGAACAGCGTCGCCATCTGCGCCATGAATACATAGCTGCCCTCGGCCGGCTGCGAGCCCAGCCAGCCGAGCAGGATGGCGTCGGCCACGAACAGCCAGAAGAACAGCTTGTACCAGGGCCGGTAGACTGCCGAGCGCACCTTCGAGGTGTCGAGCCACGGCACCAGGAACAGCATGACAATCGCGCCGAACATGCAGAGCACGCCGCCGAGCTTGGAGTTGATGGGCCCGATATTGAAGGTGATAGCGCGCAGGATCGCGTAGAACGGCAGGAAGTACCATTCCGGCACAATGTGGGCCGGCGTCTTCAGGGGGTTGGCAACGGTGTAATTGTCCGGATGGCCGAGATAGTTCGGCAGATAAAAGACGAAATAGGCGAAGACGAACAGGAACACGATCATGCCGAACCCGTCCTTTATGGTCGCGTAAGGCGTGAAGGCGAGCGTGTCGGTCTTCGATTTGACCTCGATGCCGGTCGGATTGTTCTGGCCGACGACGTGAAGCGCCCAGATATGCAGCACGACAACGCCGGCAATCATGAACGGCAACAGGTAATGCAGCGCAAAGAAGCGGTTCAGCGTCGGATTGTCGACCGCGAAGCCGCCGAGCAAAAGCTGCTGGATCCAGTCGCCGACCAGAGGTATGGCGGTGAAGAAACCGGTGATGACGGTGGCGCCCCAGAAGCTCATCTGGCCCCAGGGTAGCACGTAGCCCATGAATCCGGTCGCCATCATCAGCAGGTAGATGATACAGCCGAGGATCCACAGCAGCTCGCGCGGCGCCTTGTAGGAGCCGTAGTAGAGCCCGCGGAAGATATGGATGTAGACGGCGACGAAGAAGAACGACGCGCCGTTCGAATGCAGGTAGCGCAGCAGCCAGCCCGAATTCACGTCGCGCATGATCTTTTCGACCGAATCGAAGGCGAGAGTGCTGTCGGCCGCATAGTGCATGGCCAGCACGATACCGGTCAGGATCTGCGCCGCCAACATAAGCGCAAGGATGCCGCCGAAGGTCCAGGCATAGTTCAGGTTGCGCGGCACCGGATAGGCGATGAAGCTGTCATAGACCAGCCGCGGGAGCGGCATGCGGGAATCGAACCAGCGTCCGATACCGGTCTTGGGCGTATAGGTCGAGTGTCCCTCGCTCATCGAAATATCCCTTGCCTCAGCCGATACGGATCTTGGTGTCGGAAACGAATTGAAACACCGGCACCGCCATGTTCTCCGGCGCCGGCCCCTTTCGGATGCGGCCGGCCGTATCGTATTGCGAACCGTGGCATGGGCAGAACCAGCCGCCGAAATCGCCTTCCTGGCCGAGCGGGATGCAGCCGAGATGGGTGCAGACCTGGACCATCACCATCCAGGCTTCCTTGCCCGGCGTGGTCCGGTTGGCGTCGGTTGCCGGCGCGTCGGCCGGCAGGTTGGCATTGCGGGCAATTGGATCCTTGAGTTCGGCGAGATTGACCGCCTCGGCGTCCTTCATCTCTTTTTCGGTGCGGTTGCGCACGACAACCGGCTTGCCGCGCCACTTCACGACGAGCGACATTCCCGGCGTCAGCGAGGAGACGTCGACCTCGACCGAGGCGAGCGCCAGCGTCGAGGCATCCGGGCGCATCTGGTCGATGAATGGCCAGGCAACGGCGCCCGCGCCGACCACTGCGGCCATGCCGGTGGCGACGTAGAGAAAATCACGACGGTTGGGATCCTGGGTGTCGGTTGCGCTCACGGGTGCCTGATCCTTTCGCCTCTTCCGTGCCGGCGGCCGAGCCTTGTTCCCCGCTCAATCGCGCCGGCCCGACAGCGCATGGCGAACAGGCTAGCGAATTCCTCCGGCATTTGGGACTTGGGTTTATGCGTGAAGCCTGTTTTTGTCCAGACGGGTGAAGGCACAAGGGCAGATTGTCGCGGGGGCGTAATTCGCACGGCGGAACGATTGGAAAACAGCAGCAAAACCAAATGGCTGCGTTCGCCTCGACAGCTGGCGCTGGCCCGGTTTATCCTCGGCCTATGGCGCATGTCATAGACCGCGGCAAATGGGCCGAAGCGCCCGACCGCTGGCCCGACCACTGGCAGGGCGAGCTGCAAGGCGGAGCTTACGGCTCCCGCAGCTGCCTGATCTTCAACTACCTGCCCGAGATCGGCGGCGGCCCCAGGCTGCACAGCCATCCCTATTGCGAGATTTTTATCATCCGGACCGGCACCGGCCTGTTCACCGTCGGCGACCGGCAGATCGAGGCCACCGCCGGCCAGATCCTGGTCGTACCGCCGAACACGCCGCACAAATTCACCAATCTCGGGCCAGGCCCGCTGGAAACCACCGACATACACGAGAACGGCAGCTTCATCACCGAGTGGCTGGAATAACGCTTCTCAAACCAGTTCCGGTTCGGATCATGCGCTGGCGCCGAGCCTGGCCAGCACGGCCTTGGGAATGTTGTATTCCCGGATCACCGCGTCGTGCTTGCGCAGGCCGCAGAGTTCGCGCTGGATGAAATACCCGTGCACCGCTTCGGCTGCATCCCTGAGCAGCCGGGCGCGGTCGACATCGTCGCAATTCTCGCGCAGCCTCGTCAATGTTTCCTCGACGCGCCGGCCGGCGCTGCCGAGCGCGGCCGCCTTCTCGCCGAGGATTTCATGGCCAAGCAGGTCCAACGCGCTCTCCTGCGCGCCGGACCGTCCGAAATTCGATGGCATTCTCACCGCCATGGTCTACTCCGGTCTTTAGAAACTACTCCGCCGGCCGGGTCTCGGCCAGCGCGCTCTCCTCGTTGAACAGGAAACCGCCGGACTGCCGCTTCCACAGCCTGGCATAGAGCCCGTCGAGCCCGACCAGCTCGTCATGCGTGCCTTGCTCGACGATGCGGCCCTCGTCGAGCACCACCAGCCGGTCGAGTGCCGCAATGGTCGACAGCCGATGCGCGATGGCGATGACCGTCTTGCCTTCCATCAGCCTTGCCAGATTTTCCTGGATCGCCGCCTCGATGTCGGAATCGAGCGCCGAGGTCGCCTCATCGAGCACCAGGATCGGCGCATCCTTGAGGAAGACGCGGGCGATCGCCACGCGCTGGCGCTGGCCGCCGGAGAGCTTGACGCCGCGCTCGCCGACATAGGCCTCGTAGCCGATACGATCGCGATTGTCGCGCAGACCGAGGATGAACTCGTGCGCCTCGGCCTTCTTCGCTGCCGCGACCACCTCGGCGTCGGTCGCTTCCGGCATGCCGAGCTTGATGTTGTCGCGCAGCGAGCGGTGGAAAAGTGCCGTATCCTGGCTGACGACGCCGATATTGGCGCGCAGCGAATTCTGCGTGACCCTGGAGACGTCCTGCCCGTCAATGGTGATCTTGCCGCTCTCGAGGTCGTAGAGGCGCAGGATCAGATTGACCAAGGTCGTCTTGCCGGCGCCGGACGGGCCGACCAGGCCGACTTTTTCGCCCGGCCGCACGATGAGGTCGATGCCGTTGAGCACGCCGGACCCCTTGCCGTAGTGGAACTCGACATTGCTGACGTTGATGCGCCCGCCGCCGACGACAAGCTCTTTCGCGTCCGGCGCATCGGTCAGGCCGAGCGGCTGTGAGATCAGCGCCTTGGAATTCTCCAGCACGCCGAGGTTCCGCAAGATGCCGTTGAGCTGCATCATCAGCCGGCCGAGCAGCATGTTCAGCCGCAGCACCAAAGACAGCGTGAAAGCCACGGCGCCGACTGTGATCGCACCCTCGACCCAGAGATAAACGGCAAAGCAGGCGATCGCCGTGATCATAATGCCCGACAGCATCGTCAGCGCCATGCGCACGCCGGTCAGCCTGCGGGTGAACGGGCGCAGCGCGTCGAGATAGATGTCGAAGCCGTTCCTGATGTAGCGGTCGTCGCCATCGGCCGAGAACAGTTTCAACGTCTGCACGTTCGAATAGGAATCGACAAGGCGGCCGGTGATCATCGAGCCGGCTTCGGCGGTGGCTTCGGCATGTTTGCGGATTGCCGGCAAATAGCGCCTGGCCAGAAAGCCGAAGGCGGTAATCCAGATCACCACCAGCACCGCCAGCCGGAGATCGAGCCCGGCGACCAGCGCCAGCGTCGTCACCGTATAGACGACCATGAACCAGACCACCTCGATGAAGCTTTCCATCAGATCGCCGGTCGCCTGTCCCGCCTGCCAGACCTTGGTCGCAATACGCCCGGCAAAGTCGTTCTGGAAGAAGGCGTAGGATTGGCGCGAGACATGGCGATGCGCCTGCCAGCGCACCAGATTATAGAAACCCGGCGTGATCGTCTGCTCGTCGACCAGCGCCGACAGGCCGACGACAATGGTGCGGATGACCAGCACCACCGCGATCATGAAGACAAGTTCCGGGCCGGCGGCAGTCCACAGAGCGTGCCAGCTGCGTTCACCGGGAAGCTGGTCGAGGATGTCGACCAGCCGCCCGACGAAATAGAACAGTCCGGCTTCGACCAGCGGCGCGATGCCGCCGATCACCAGCATGGCGAAGAAGGCGATCTTCGCCTGCCCGACATAATGCCAGAGGAAACCCCTGACGCCGGCAGGTGGGCGAAGGTCCGCAGGCTCGCGGAATGGATAGACCCAGTTCTCGAACCAGCGGTAGATGGCAGTCATCATTCGGCGGCTTCACCCTTGGCGATTGCATCGTTGGCGGCTGCATCGTTGGCGGAGGGGCCGTCGTCGAGCAGGAAGCCGCCCGACTGGCGCTGCCAGAGCTGGGCATAGAGCCCGCCGCTGGCAACCAGTTCCTCATGCGAACCTTCCTCGATGACGCGGCCCTTGTCCATAACGACGAGCCGGTCCATGGCGGCGATCGTCGACAGCCGGTGCGCAATGGCGATGACGGTCTTGCCTTGCATCAGTCTGTAGAGGTTCTCCTGGATGGCCGCCTCGGCCTCGGAATCGAGGGCGGAGGTCGCTTCGTCGAGGATAAGGATTGGTGCGTCCTTCAGCATGACACGGGCTATGGCGATGCGTTGCCGCTGGCCGCCGGACAATTTGACGCCGCGATCACCGACATGCGCGTCGAAACCCTTTCGACCGTTAGAATCCGACAATCCGGCGATGAAATCCAGCGCCTCGGCGCGCCGCGCCGCCTCGATCAGCATCTGGTCGCTCGCGTCCGGCCGGCCATAGAGGATATTCTCGCGCACCGAGCGATGCAGCAGCGAGGTGTCCTGCGTGACCATGCCGATCTGGGCGCGCAGCGAGTCCTGCGTCACCGCCGCAATGTCCTGGCCGTCGATCAGGACCTTGCCGCTTTCGAGGTCATAGAAGCGCAACAGAAGATTGACCAGCGTCGACTTGCCGGCACCCGAACGGCCGACGATGCCGACCTTCTCGCCCGGCTTCACCGTCAGCGACAGGCTTTCGATCACGCCCTTCTGCTTGCCATAGTGGAAGCGGATGTCCTCAAAACGGATCTCCCCCTTGGTCACGGCAATATCCTTGGCGCCAGGCCGGTCTTCGACGAGGCGCGGCAGCGAGATCGAGGCGATGCCGTCCTGCACCGTGCCGATATTCTCGAACAGCGTGGACATCTCCCACATGATCCATTGCGACATGCCCCAGAGCCGAAGCACGAGGCCGATGACCAGGGCGACGGCGCCGATCGTCACGGCTTGGCCGAGCCACAGCCATAGCGAGATTGCAGTGACCGAAAACAACAGCAGCGAATTCAGGACGTAGAGCAGGCCGTAGAGCTGCGTCACCAACCGCATCGACCGGTAAACGGTGTCGAGAAAGCCGGCCATACCGTCCTTGGCGAAGGATGCCTCGCGCCGCGCATGCGAGAACAGCTTGACCGTCTGGATGTTGGAGTAGCTGTCGACGACACGGCCGGTCATGGTTGAGCGCGCATTAGCCTGCTCCTCGCCGACCTTGCCCAGCCGCGGGATGAAATAGCGCAACAGCAGGACATATCCGGCAAGCCAGACGGCAAGCGGCGCAGCCAGCCGCCAGTCTGCCGAGCCGACAATGAACAGCATGCCGAGAAAATAGACGACGATATAGTTGAGCACATCGATGAGCTTGATGACGCACTCGCGCACCGCGAGCGCGGTCTGCATCAGCTTGGTCGCGATGCGCCCGGCAAACTCGTCCTGATAGAAGCTCATCGACTGCTTGAGCAGGTAACGATGCACCTGCCAGCGGATACGCATCGGATAATTACCCATCAGCGTCTGCTGGTTGAGCAGCGAATGGAACCAGACCGTCGCCGGCAGCGCGAAAACCACGATGAAGGCCATGCCGGCCAGCTTCAAGCCTTCGGTCTGCAGGAACGTCTCGCGATTCTGTCCGGACAGCCAGTCGACGATCCGGCCCATGAAGCCGAACATCCACACCTCGGCAAGGGCGATGGCCGTCACCAGTACCGCATCGAGAGCGATGTAGGGCCACGCGCCGCGCGTATAATGCACGCAGAAGGCGATCAGTGTCCGCGGCGGCTCGACCGGCTCCTTGGCAGGGAACGGATCGAGCCTTTTTTCAAACCAGCTAAACATAGAGATGCTCATAATACCTGTTTCCGCTCACGCGGCACGCGAACGGACGGGGTGCCCAGACCGCATGGCGTCAAGGACCGGCGATACGGAATCGTCCGCCTCGCCGGTCCTGCTGCGCGCTATATAGGTTGTCGCGGGCCTTTCGCCGACAGTCTCGTTTGACGATGCTGACGACGTTTTGACGATCCGGATTTTCGCGCTGGTTTTTGCACCAGGCCGGATCAGCCTGATGATCCGGCGCACCAGCGACGGCCGGCTATAGTCCGGAACGGCGCGCGAGAAATCGACGTCCGGCAGCATACCGCGATGCGGACGCCGGCGGGTCTCGGCGTGAACCGCCGACGAGTAGGTCTCGCCGATCAAAAGCGCCCAGGTCGCAGTCTTCCGCTCGTGCAGGCTTCTTGAGCCGGGTATTCTACAGGGATCGAACATCGGTCCGTCCTCCAGTTGAAGATGCAGGTAGAAGGGTGAACCAACCCAGGCCGCGGGCACGCGCGGCGCGGCAAAGGTGGCATCGGTCGAAGCGTGTTCAGGTGGGGCGTTCAGCCCCTTCCACAGCTTGAAAAACATCGCAGGATTCCTTCAAAGGCCGAAAAAGGTTTCGGCGGGAATCGGTGCGATTGAAGTCTAGAAGGTCAGGAGAATCGTCGTACCGAAACCGCCGTCGGGCTGGTAAGCCCACGAGAGGGGTGGTGGATGTGCATGGCCATCATGAATTACCCCTCCGTCGGTTCGGGTTGACAATGCTGGCCGTATAACCGACTTCGCAGAAAATGACCACCCGCCAGTCCAGGAATTTCCAAAACCGCGAGAGCTCTGTGGCTGATCTGCCACTTATTAGAAAGACGCGGAAATGAACGACCGTCTCCGCATCGCGCTCTACCAGCCTGATATCGCCGGCAACACCGGGACAATCCTGCGCTTCGCCGCTTGCCTCGGTCTCGGCGTCGACATCATCGAACCGGCGGGCTTCCCGGTCGGTGACCGGGCGCTGAAACGGGCCGGCATGGACTACCTCGAAATGGCGGCGCTCACCCGGCATGTCGACTGGCACGCCTTCGAGGACTGGCGCAAGCTTGCCAAGCGGCGGCTGGTGCTGCTGTCGACCAAAGCCACGACCCCTTACACCAGCTTCGCCTTCGGCGATGACGACATTCTTCTGTTCGGCCGCGAATCCGCAGGCGTTCCGGATCTTGTCCATCAAGCGGCGGATGCCCAATTGACCATTCCCATGCAAGACGCTGCGCGCAGCATCAACGTCGCGCTTTCCGTCGCCATGGTGGCGGGTGAAGCCATCCGGCAACTCGGATAACGGCACTCCGTCTCCCGTCATCCTGGCCCAGGCGCACATCACCATCTCCTTGGTTTGCAGATCCCGGGTTTCTTCGCTACAAGCTCAACTTAACTTGAGGTCAAGCGAAAAAAATCGGAACGGAAAAAGAGGGATGGCACCGGTAACGGAATTGACGGTCGGCCAAGTGGCCATGCGCAGCGGTGTGGCGGTGTCGGCGCTACATTTCTATGAGGCCCGCGGGCTGATCCGCAGCCACCGGACGTCAGGCAACCAGCGGCGCTACGGCCGCGACGTGCTGCGACGTGTCGCGATCATCAAGGTAGCGCAGGAGGTCGGTATCTCACTGGCCGAGATCGGCACGGCCCTTGCGTCACTGCCTGAGGGCCGGACGCCGACGCGCGAGGATTGGAACTTGCTTTCGACGGCTTGGCGCGACGACCTCGACCAGAAAATTAGTCAGCTCAAGAAGCTGCGCGACGGGCTGAGCGACTGCATCGGCTGCGGCTGCATGTCGATCGACAAATGTCCGCTGCGGAATAAGAACGACAGGCTGGCAAGGGACGGCGCGGGCGCCCGCAGGCTGGTCGTGCGTTGAAGCCATGACGGTCTGGACGGGTTCAGCGAACTTATCCTGTCCGTTAGTCACTATACAGTCTTGTGAAGTTCATGTGCCCGTGCTTGATACGCCCCTGCAACTAACCTTGGGGGCAGAATTGAAATTTGCATACAAGACTTACGCCGCGTTGCTTGGCGCCATTGTGTTGGCTGGATGCATGCCGAGCGAAGGTGAATGGAATACGGCAAGGACTTTGGTTCAGGGCAGTCCTGCCATGTATAAGAAAGTGCTTACGGAATGCATCAGGCATTCGGAGCAATCGCCTCTCAGCTCGAAGCAGGAAGCTGGCAACATCATGAATGTCAGCGCAGCCGCGGCGCCACGTGTCTGGTGCGGAAGAACCGTGCGGGCCTTCGCGAATGGGCGCCTGACGTATGCCGAGATGAAAAGAGCGCATCTTGGAACGGGCGACAGAAGCGTGTTTATCAAGATCGTTCAGGGCAGATGAACTAGCCCTGATACGTTCAGCCTCGAGACCGGAGCATTAATCCGCCGCCGGCAGCCGCCTGATGGTGAACTCGATCACATCGCCCGGCCGTTCGAACCAGCTTTCGATCTCGGTCCAATAGGCCTGCTTCGGAAAGCGCTCGAACCATTCCTTCGCCTTGAGACGAGCATCGGAGCGCGGCAGCACGAAGGTCTCGCGCAGGAAGCCGTCGCGCGGCATGCGCGCGTTCTCGGCGCGCGAACGGTCGAGCCTCTTCTTCAGGCCATCCAGCGGCGGTCTTGCGGGGGTGCGCACGAAAGAACTCCATTCACACTTGACCCTTGCACCCAAGAGATTAGGGATCGCGGCCGGAAAAGACGAGTCATTTGTCGGGCGCGCCCGCAACCGGAGACAGGATTTGCAACGACCCGAGATACCGGCGGGGCTGCCAGCCGACATCGAACAGAAGAAGACGAAGGCACGGCTGTGGTTCGAGACGTTGCGCGAGCGCATCTGTGCCAGCTTCGAGCAGATCGAGCAGGACCTGCAGGGGCCGCAGGCTAGCTGGTCGCCCGGCCGCTTCGAAAAGACGCCGTGGCAACGCGATGCCGGCAAGGGCGGCGGCGGTATCATGTCGATGATGCACGGCCGCGTCTTCGAGAAGGTCGGCGTCCACACCTCGACCGTCCACGGCGAGTTCTCCCCCGAATTCAGGAAGCAGATGCCGGGCGCCGAAGAGGACCCCTCCTTCTGGGCAAGCGGCATTTCGCTGATCGCCCATCCGTGGAACCCCAACGTGCCGGCCGTGCATATGAACACGCGCATGGTCGTCACCTCGCGCCAGTGGTTCGGCGGCGGCGCCGATCTGACACCGGTGCTCGACCGCCGCCGCAGCCAGGACGACCCCGACACGATCGCCTTCCACAGAGCGATGCAATTTGCCTGCGAGAAGAACGCGGCGATCGCCGACTACGTGAAATTCAAAGCCTGGTGCGACGAGTACTTCTACCTGCCGCACCGTGACGAGCCACGCGGTGCCGGCGGTATCTTCTTCGACTGGCTGCATTCGGATGAGGACAAAGGCGGCTGGGACGCCGATTTCAACTTCGTCCAGGACGTCGGGCGATCTTTTCTCGTCGTCTACGAACATCTGGTGCGCGCCAACTTCAATGACAACTGGACCGATGGCGACCGTGACGAGCAGCTCATCCGCCGCGGCCGTTATGTCGAATTCAACTTGCTTCACGATCGCGGCACCATCTTCGGGCTAAAGACCGGCGGCAATGTCTCCTCGATCCTGTCCAGCCTGCCGCCAGAAGCGAAATGGCCGTAAAATCTCGGTGAGCACGACGTGAGCCGCAATCGGGTCCAAATTCCCAGAATTTGACGGCGAATGTGGCGCAAGGCGCGCCAGAAAATATCTTTTTCGTCTAATATATCATTGTAAAGATTGGGCTATTTGTCGCGTCGGGCCGGGAAACGCCGGCGGTTCTTTACTCCCGAGAGCCGCGACCCGACGTGACCGGACGGCCCATGATTGAATCGGGCACCTTTCCCAAGCGGTGCCCGTATTTTCCAGGAGAGCATGCCATGCGCAAGCTTATTATGACCGCAGCCGCCACTGCCGTTCTCGCCTCTGGTACTGCCGCATTCGCTGCGGTCAAACACACCACCGGCACGATCAAAAGCTTTGATGGAACGGCGATGAGCCTAGTTCTGGATAACGGAGCCACCTTTACGTTGCCCCAGACCTTCAAGGATCCTGGCCTGAAGGTCGGCGAAAAGGTCCGCGTCACGTGGGATATGAGCGGCAAGGATAAAATTGCCGAGGCAGTCAAGATCGTGAAGTGATGTCCTGCCCGCTGGAGCAAGACGAGGTCTTGCTCCTGGATGGCGTAAGAGGGCGGAGCAGCGATGCTCCGCCTTTTCGCAACCCGATCACTAGAGGGCCGCGTGTCGGCTTGGACGCACGGCACTCTAAGGCAACCAAAACGGTTCGATCGTGTTATGCTTAGCTGGCCAGCGTGTAGCCCGGATTCCGTACGCGGTTTCCGGATCGCGCAATCAAAGGTCTGGAGCTTCCGTGTCAGTGCGCTGTGCGGCGCTCCAAGGAGGAGATGAGGAGAAGCCGATGAAGGAATTCCATTGCGGGTCGCTCGTACCCGGCTGCGAGTGGCACACACGCGCCGAGGAGGAGGCTGAGGTCATGCGCCGTGCCGTCGAGCATCTGCGCGAGACGCACGGCGAGACGGTGATCCGCGAGACGATGATCGAGGCGATCCGCTCGCGCATCGAAAAGGTCCGCGACGCAGCGTGACGGTCAGGATTCGAGTGCCTCCGCGGCGCGCTTGAGCAGCGCGCCGCGATCAAGCGCAAAACCGGACTCGACCCATTCCTTTTCGAGATTCTTCAACGTTGCACCAAGCTTCGGCCCCGGTGATGCGCCAAGCGTCGTCAGATCGGCGCCCTTGACCGGAAAAACAGGGTTTTGCCATTTTGCAGCGAAGGCAAGCAGGCGCGAGAAGCCGCCGGCTTCGAGCAGTGCGTCATTGTCTTCGACCGCGCGGGCTCGAGCGGAAGCGAGCAACAGCCGCAACCGGTCGACAAAGCCTTGGCGGTCGCCAAAATAAAGCCTTTTCGCCAACTCTCCTTCGGTCGTTTTCGGATCGACGGCAGCCGTGATCGCCCAATTCCGCAGCCGGCTTGCTTCGCTCACGGAAAGCCTCAATCTCTCGGCAAGCGTTTTCATGCGCGCGGCATCCGGCGGCACGATGGATTCCAGCCTGAGCAGCGGGTCCGGCGCCCAGGCCAGGTCCTTCTCGGTCTTGGTCAGCCCGTGGATGGCATCGATGCCCCATTTCTCGCTTTCCGGCAAAACGGCGGTCAGAACGCCGGCCTGGCGCATCCACAGCAGCGCCCGCGACGGATCTGGCGCTGACAGCAATTTCTTCAATTCCCACCAGACGCGCTCGACCGAAAGCTGGTCGAGCCCCTGCTTCAGCCGAGCACAAGCCTTCAACCCTTCGGCATCCGGCCTACCGTCGCCATACCATGCGAAGAAACGGAAGAAACGCAGGATGCGCAGATAATCCTCGCGGATACGGGCTTCCGGATCGCCGATGAATCGCAGCCTCCGCGCTTCGATATCGGCGATACCGCCGACCAGATCGACGACCGTTCCATCGGCCTCGGCATAGAGTGCATTGATGGTGAAATCACGCCGCTCAGCGTCGGCTTTCCAGTCGCGGCCGAACGACACTTTGGCGCGCCGGCCGTCGGTTTCGATATCGGCACGCAGCGTGGTGACCTCATAGGCCTTGCCGTGGCCGACCGCGGTGACTGTGCCATGCTCGATGCCGGTCGGTACCGTCTTGAAGCCTGCCGCCTCGGCGCGCCGGATGGTTTCCTCGGGCACCGTGGTGGTGGCGATGTCGATGTCGGCGACCGGCTGGCCGATGAGCGCGTTGCGCACCGCACCGCCGGCGACACGCGCCTCCTCGCCGCCATCAGTCAGCGCGGCGAGCAGGCGCTGCAGGTGGCGTTCGCCGAGCCACCCGGCCTTGTCCGCGATCGACACTGGATCGCTCACGAATAGAGCCTTTCATAAAGCGTACGGATGATGCCCGCGGTGACGCCCCAGATGCGCTGGTCGCCATAGGGCATCTCGTAATAGAACCATTCGAGGTCGTTCCACATGCGACTGTCTCTGGTGTGGTTGGCGGGGTCCATCAGAAAGCCCAGCGGCACCTCGAAGACGGCATCGACTTCGTCGGAATTCAGCGTCAGGCTGAAACCGGGCCGCACAATCCCGAGCACCGGGGCGATGCGATAGCCGCTGCCGGAAACGTAGTCCGGCAGACGGCCGACGATCTCGATGTAATCCCTATCGAGACCGATCTCCTCGAATGTCTCGCGCAACGCCGCCGCTTCCGGGCTCGCATCGGTTTGATCGATGGTACCACCGGGGAAAGCCACCTGCCCCGAATGGTTGCGCAGCTTTTCCGCCCGCCTGGTCAAAAGGACCGTGGCTTCATGGCCATGATCGACCACCGGGATCAGCACGGCGGCATCGCGCAGCGCCTTGGCCAGCTTCAGCCTGGGATGGCCCGGATTGAAGCGGTGGTCGCCAAAATCGTCGCCGGCATGCGCCAGCGGCTGCGCCGCGACGCGCTGGCGAAACCCGGCAACGGAAAACGGCAACGGCATCACCTGATCCATCATAGGCGGTCCATCATGCGCTCAGCCGTTTCAGTTTCTCAGCCGGCATGATTGGATAGACCTCGCCTTTGGAACGGACGGCAAACATCCTCTTGCCACCGATGTCGATCTCTTCGCCGTGCTCGACCAGCTCGTACATCACCGGCCGTGCCACCAGCGCCTCCAGCCGCCCGCGCACCAGCACATAAGGCTTCAGGCCACCTGTCTCGTCCTCATCGACGAAGCGCAGCGGGTGTCCCGCCCCAGCCTCGACCACGTCGCCGACATTGGTGCGAAAGGTGATGATTTGTCCGTCGCCGACGCCCGACACGTCCATCTCGACGGCAATGAAGGGCGCGTCGGCGACGCGGATGCCGACCTTTTCCACCGGCGTCACCAGGTAAGTCCTGCCGTCCGCGTCCTTGCGCAGCACTGAGGAAAAAAGCTGCACCAGCGGCATCCGGCCGATCGGCGTTCCCAGATAGAACCAGGTGCCGTCCTGCTTGATTTCCATGTCGAGATCGCCGCAAAATGCCGGATTCCAGCGTTCCACCGGCGCCGGCCCCTTACCGGCGCGCGTCGCGCGCGAGACCAGCGCTTCCAGCCCGCGCGCCTCGGTCGCGGCCGTCAGGCTCTCTTCACGATGGTCGGCGGCTTCCGTCATGGTCACGAAATAGTCACTGTTGTTCCGCTTGTCAGCCTAAGTCTGTGATTTAAGTTCATTGCAGGCGCATGCGAAGCCGAATCGCGGCATTCTCTGCGGCACCAAGGTGCCAAGCGGTGTTTCCAACAGAAGGATCGATGCTGCATGAGCGTTATGATCAAGGAAAGCCCAATCAGCGAAAAGGACATGGTGGCGCAGGCCGAGAAAGCGCTGGCCGACATTTCGAGGGTCCGTGACGGCGTCGGCCGGGTCATTTTCGGCCAGGAAAGCGTCGTCGAGCGCACGCTCGTCGCATTGCTGGCCGGCGGCCATGCACTGCTGGTCGGCGTGCCCGGCCTCGCCAAGACCAAGCTGGTCGAAACGCTGGGCATCGTGCTCGGCCTCGATTCGCGCCGCATCCAGTTCACGCCCGACCTGATGCCATCCGACATTCTCGGCTCGGAAGTGATGGAGCAGGATGAATTCGGCAAGCGCTCCTTCCGCTTCATTTCCGGGCCGATCTTTGCGCAACTGCTGATGGCAGACGAGATCAACCGCGCCTCGCCACGCACCCAGTCGGCGCTGCTGCAGTCGATGCAGGAATACCACGTCACCATTGCCGGCGTGCGCCATGATCTGCCGTCACCGTTCCACGTTCTGGCGACGCAGAACCCGCTGGAGCAGGAAGGCACCTATCCGCTGCCGGAAGCGCAGCTCGACCGCTTCCTGATGCAGGTCGATATCCTCTACCCCGAGATCGAGGCGGAGCGCCGCATCCTGCTGGAGACCACCGGTATCGAGGATGCCAAGGCTGAAAACGTGCTGCAGCCGGCGCGGCTGAAGGACATCCAGACGCTCATCCGCCGTATGCCGGTGCCGGAAAGCGTCGTCGAGGCGATCCTCAAGCTGGTGCGCTCAGCGCGCCCCGGCCAGGGCAACGCCGATACCGACAAGCACGTCGCCTGGGGCCCAGGCCCGCGCGCCAGTCAGGCGCTGACGCTGTGCACCCGCGCCCGCGCCCTCTACGATGGCCGGCTGGCGCCGTCGGTCGACGACGTCCGCGCGCTCGCCGAGCCGGTGCTGCAGCACCGCATGGCGCTGACCTTCGCCGCCCGCGCCGAGGGCACCACGGTTCGCGATGTTGTGGCGAAGCTCGCGAAAGGGATTTGATGGCGCGCATCGGTGAAGCGCAGGCACCGGCAGCGACGCGCGATGCGCTCGCCAGAGGCCGGTTGCGGGCTTCGTTGGTGCCGGACCTGCTGGTCGAGGCGCGCCGCATCGTCAACACGGTAATTGCCGGCTGGCATGGCCGCCGCAAGCGCGGTATCGGCGAGAATTTCTGGCAGTTCCGGCCCTACGTCGAAGGCGATTCCTCGCGCATTGACTGGCGCCGTTCCGCTCGCGACGACCACACCTATGTCCGCGACCGTGAATGGGAGGCTGCCCACACGGTGTGGCTTTGGGCCGATCCCTCGCCTTCCATGCTCTACAAATCGACCGGGGCCAGCGTTTCCAAGGAATCGCGCGCCCTGGTGCTGGCGCTGGCCATGGCCGAGCTTTTGTCGCGCAGCGGCGAGCGCATTGCCTGGCCGGGCCTGACCGACCCGTTCACCGCCCGCAATGGCGCCGAGCGCATCGCGGCGCAACTAATGCACGCCGGCGACCTGCCGGCAAAGCCCGACCTATCCGGCATTCGTCGGTTCTGCGACATCGTCCTCGTCAGCGATTTCCTCGACCCCGTCGAGGACACTATTGCGTGGCTGGACGTTCCCGCCCGCCACGGCGTGCGCGCCCATCTTGTCGAGGTCGCCGATCCGGCCGAGGAAAGCTTCCCCTATGCCGGGCGCACCGAATTCACCGATCCTGAGACCGGCGACAAGCTGACCGCCGGCCGCGCCGAAATGCTGGGCGAGGAATATCGCCTGCTTTATGCCGCCCGCCGCCAGGAACTCGCCGCCTGGTGCAAACGGCGTGGCTGGAGCTTTACCGTCAATCATACCGATCGCCTTGCCTCCGAGGCGCTGGTGCGCATCCACATGGCGATGACCGCCGAAGGCAGCTTTGCCGGGAGGGCCCGCGCATGAGTTGGCTGCCGCTCTCCTTCGGGGCGCCGATGGTGCTGTGGGGCCTGCTGGCGCTGCCGGTGATCTGGTGGCTTCTGCGGCTGACCCCGCCCAGGCCGCAAGCCGAGGTGTTTCCGCCGCTCAGGATTCTCGCCCGCGTGCTGAGGCGCGAAGAAACGCCGCAGCAGAGCCCTTGGTGGCTGACGCTGCTCAGGCTGCTGATGGCCGCGCTTGTCGTGGCAGCACTTGCCGAACCCGTCTTCAACCCGCGCGAAAAGCTGCCGGCCGAAGGCGCCGCCCTGGCGCTGGTGATCGACAATGACTGGGCAAGTGCCGCCGACTGGGGCAAGCGGGTCGCCACCGCCGAGCGGCTGATCGCCGATGCCAATTCGAACGGCGTGCCGGTGCTCATCGCTTTCACCGCCGAGAAGCCGAATGCCGAGATCGGTCCCTTCGATGCCGCTGCCGCGCTCGACCGGCTGCGCGCGGCAAAGCCGCGGCCGATCCCGACCGACCGCCCCGCCGTCTACGCCCGCGTCGCGTCAGCCCTGGAGTCGCTGCCGGGCGCAAGCGTCGCAGTGCTCGCCGATGGCTTGGCGGCGCAAGGCGACGAAGCCGCCTTCAACACGTTGTTGTCAAAGAACGCGGCACGTGTCGTCTGGGCCGTCTCCGACCGGCTGTCGCTGACCGGCCTGACCGGCGCCGACAACCAGGTCGACGGCTTCGCCCTGACCGCCATCCGCGCACCGGGCGATCCGGCACCTGCACAGGTGACGGCCGGCGCGTTCGACGACAAGGGGCGCCGCATTGCCGACGCGACGCTGACCTTTGCCCCGGGCGGAACCACCGCAACCGGCACGATGGCGGTGCCGTTCGAACTGCGCAACGACTTCGCCTACATCGCGCTCGATGGCGAGCGCCAGGCCGGTGCCGTCCGCGTGCTCGATGAGAGCTCAAAACGCCGCCGCGTCGGGCTGCTGTCGCAGTCCGAGGCTGATCAGGCGCAACCGCTGCTGTCGCCGCTCTACTACATTCGCCGCGCCCTGCAGCCCTTCGCCGATCTCGTCGAGCCGTCGAGCGTCGATCTCGCCGACGCCATCCCGCAACTGCTCGACCAGAAACCGGCGATGATCGTCATGGCTGATGTCGGCACCATTCCGGAACAGGCGCGGCAGAGGCTGGTCGACTGGGTCGACAAGGGCGGCACGCTGGTGCGTTTTGCCGGTTCGCGGCTGGCCGCTGCCGGCAATGACGACGATCTGCTGCCGGTCCGGCTGCGCACCGGCGAGCGATCGCTTGGCGGCGCGCTGTCATGGACGGCGCCGCAGCCGGTCACCGAATTCCCGAAAACCGGTCCCTTCGCCGACCTCGCGCCGCCGACCGAGGTCACCGTTACCAGGCAGGTGCTGGCCGAGCCGACGCCCGACATTGTCGAGCGCACCTGGGCCACGCTTGCCGACGGTACGCCGCTGGTGACCGGGATGAAGAAGGACAAGGGCACCCTCGTACTGTTCCACGTCACCCCCGAGGCGACGTGGTCCAACCTGCCGATCTCCGGCAGCTTCGTCGAGATGCTGCGGCGCATCGTGCAATTGTCGCGCAACCAGGGCTCGGCGGTCGCCAATGCCGAGGCAGCCGCCACGTCGCTGGCACCCTATCGCATGATCGCTGCCGACGGCACGCTGGTGCCGCCGACGCCGGATGCCAGGCCGCTGGTGCCCGGCGCCGGCCCGCTGCCGGTGACGCTGGAAAACCCGCCCGGCCTCTACGGCTCGGAGACGGGAGTGTTCGCTCACAATCTGCTCGGTGGCGACAGCGCATTCACGCCGCTGACCCGGCCTGAAATCACCGTACCGGTCACCACCATCCAGTATGCCTTCGACGAGCAGCACAACCTCAAAGGTCCGCTTGTCACGGCCGCTCTGGTGCTGATGGTGCTCGACACGCTTGCCGTATTCTGGATGGGGGGCCTGTTGTCGCGCCGGCCGCGCCGTGCCGGCGCTGCGGCCACGGCAGCCGTCCTGCTGATTGCGCTCGGCGCTTTGATTGGCCACGCGGACGTCGCGCGCGCCGACGACGCCAAACCGGGAGATACGGAGGCGATCGGGGACATTTCAAAGACCCGGATCGCCTATGTGCTGACCGGCGAGCCGGGTGTCGATTCGATCAGCCGCGCCGGGCTCGAAGGCCTGACCCGCTTTCTTATCGAAAAAACCGCGCTCGAACCCGGAGCACCGGCCGGCGTCGACATCTCGAAGGACGAACTTTCCTTCTATCCGCTGATCTACTGGCCGATCGATCCCTCGGCCCCGATGCCCAGCGAAGCCGCCATCGCCCGCATCGACGCCTACATGCAGCAGGGCGGAACGGTCTTGTTCGACACCCGCGACCAGTTCGCCAATGGCATTGGTGCGGATTCGACCAGCCCGGCGACGGAGCGGCTGCGCGACATCCTCGGCAACCTCAACGTGCCACCGCTGGAGCCGGTGCCGTCGGACCACGTGCTGACCAAATCCTTCTACATCCTTCCGGAGTTTCCTGGCCGTTTTGCCGGCAGCCCGCTTTGGGTCGAGGCATCGCTCGAAGCCAGCAACACCGAGAACCGCCCGGTGCGCACCGGCGACGGCGTTTCGCCGATCATGATCACCGCCAATGATTTCGCCGGCGCCTGGGCCGTCGACGAGAATGGCGACCCGCTATTGCCGACGGTGCCTTCGGATCCGATGCAGCGCATCTATGCGCTGCGTGCCGGCGTCAACATCATGATGTACATGCTGACCGGCAACTACAAATCCGATCAGGTGCACGTCCCGGTGCTGCTCGAACGGCTGGGGCAGTAGACTATGAACTGGTCGCTCTCCTTCGAACCGCTCATCACCTGGCCACTGCTCGCAGTGGTTCTGGTGCCGCTGCTGCTGGCGCTGGTCGGCCTTTGGTTTCGCCAGCGCGGCGCGGTCTTCCGCCTGGCAGCCCTGATTGCCCTGGCGGCGGCGCTGCTCAATCCGGTGTTCCTCGACGAAGAACGTGAGCCGCTGAAAAGCATTGTCGCCGTCGTCGTCGATCGCAGTCAGAGCCAGGATATCGGCGACCGCACCAAGCAGACTGACGCGGCGTTGGCCGGGCTTCAGCAGCGTCTCGGCCGCTTCAAGCAGTTCGACGTCCGTGTCGTCGAAGCCGGCAAGTCCGAAGCCGCTGACGAGCGCACCGAGACGCGGTTGTTTTCCTCGCTCGAAAATGCTTTCCGCGACGTGCCGCCATCGCGCATCGGCGGCGCCATCATGATCACCGATGGCGAGGTGCATGACGCGCCGTCCGGCGCACCCGATTTCAATGCCCCGCTGCACGCGCTGATTACCGGCAACGAGCATGAAAAGGACCGTCGCATTCGCTTCGAGAATGCGCCGCGCTTCGGCCTCGTCGGCAAGCCGCTCGACATGACCTATCGCGTGATCGCCACCAACAACGAAACCGGCCCGGTCGATGTCCGCGTATCGGTCAATGGCGAGCAGGTATCGGTCGAGCACGCCAACATCGGCCAGGCGATGCCGCTGCAGGTGACCATTCCCAGCGCCGGGCGCAACATTGTCGAACTCGCCATCAACCACGAGCCGGGCGAACTCACCGACACCAACAACCGCGCCATCGCGCTGATCGACGGCATTCGCGAAAATCTGCGCGTATTGCTCGTTTCCGGCGAACCGCATGCGGGCGAGCGCACCTGGCGCAATTTGCTGAAATCCGACGCTTCGGTGGACCTCGTGCACTTCACCATCCTGCGCCCGCCGGAAAAGCAGGACGGCACGCCGATAAACGAATTGTCGCTGATCGCCTTCCCGACGCGCGAGCTGTTCGTCGAGAAGATCAAGGATTTCGACCTGATCATCTTCGACCGCTATCAGCACCGCGACGTACTGCCGATCCTCTATTACGACTATATCTCCGAATATGTCGAAAAGGGCGGCGCGCTGCTGATCGCGGCGGGCCCCGAATATGCCGGCGAAAGCTCGATCGCCCGCACGCCGCTGATGTCGGCGCTGCCGGCACTGCCGACCGGCGAGGTCATCGACAAGGCCTTCTATCCGCGCCTCACCGATACCGGCCAGCGTCATCCGGTAACGCGCGGGCTCGACGGCTCCGCGACCGAGCCGCCGCACTGGAGCCGCTGGTTCCGCACCATCGGCGTCGAGAACCCCGAGGGCGAGGTGGTGATGAAGGGCGCCGACAACCGGCCGCTGCTGCTGCTCGACCGCAAGGGCGAAGGCCGCGTCGGCATGCTTCTGTCCGACCAGGGCTGGCTGTGGGCGCGCGGCTTCGAGGGCGGCGGCCCCCATGTCCAGCTTTACCGGCGCATCGCCCACTGGCTGATGAAGGAGCCCGAACTCGAGGAAGAGCGGCTGACCGCCGACGGCCGCGGCATGGTGCTTGAAATCCGCCGCCAGACGATGAGCGACGACCCCGGCCCGGCGCAAGTCATCACGCCGTCCGGCAAGGCACTGATCGTCAGGCTCGAGAAATCCGAACCAGGCGTCTTCCTCGGCAGCGTCGAGACCAACGAAATCGGTCTCTATCAGGTCGGCAATGGCGACCTGACGGCATTGGCCCATGTCGGGCCGGTCAACGCCCCGGAATTCACCGACGTCGTCTCCACCGAGAACCAGCTGAAACCACCGGCTGAGGCAACCGGCGGCAGCGTTCGCCGGCTGGCGCCGGCCTCAGCACTTGGCACTCTCACCAGCACCGTCACGCTGCCATCCGTAGTCCCGGTCCGTTCCTCGGGCGCTGCCTCCGGCGATGACTGGATCGGCCTGCGCACCACCGACGACAGCGTACTCAAGGCCGTCTCGCGCGTGCCGCTGTTCGGCGGCTTCCTCGGCCTCGGCCTGCTGCTTCTGGCGATGGGCTCGATGTGGTACCGCGAAGGGCGGTAACGCGGTTTATCCTTCTCCCCTTGTGGGAGAAGGTGGATTGGCGCGCAGCGCCAAGACGGTTGAGGGGTGCTGGACGGAGTGCCGTCCTTGCCAAGCTGGAACACCCCTCATCCGACCGAGCTTCGCTCGGCCACCTTCTCCCACAAGAGGAGAAGGAAGAAAGCGAACCGCCCTACTCCTCCGGCTCCGTCGTGAACATCAGCGGGTAGCCCTTGGCCTTGCCGGCATCGGTTGCCCGCGCCGCCTTGGTCTCGGCGACATCCCTGGTGAAGACGGCGACAACGCAGACGCCGCGCCGGTGCGCGGTGATCATTATCCTATGCGCCTGGTCTTCGCTGAGCTTGAACTCGGACTTCAGCACCGTCACGACGAACTCGCGCGGCGTGAAATCGTCATTGACCAGGATGACCTTGTAGAGCTTCGGCCGTTCGACCTTCGGCTTCGTGCTGGTACGGGGTTTTGTCGTGATTTCAGGCATTGGACCGGCAATTGCGTACGACAGCTTTGCGGTCATTTTGACATGGGCAAAAGCGGTCGTCCATTCAACCGCGCGCGATCGGCTTGCCGGCGAGCGCAGTTCACAAATCCGTACCGATGTGGGAACTGCCGGCTGGCGTTCACCTGGGCGGTGTGGGCCGGGACTGGCCCTATTGTATGCACGCAACAAAAAAGACGACCGCTCCAGGCAAATCGCAACTGGAGCGGTCTTCTCATAGGGTAGAAAGATGTCGCTTGATCAGGCCTTCGGAGCTGCCTTGACCGCGTGCTTCTTGTGCTTCTTGACGGTCTTCTTGGCAGCGACCTTCTTCACGGCCTTGGCCGGCGCAGCGGTCGTCGTTGTCGTCGCAGCCGGGGTGGTGGTCGCGGCATTGGCGCTGCTGGCGCCGAGAACCGGCATCGAGACGGCCAGCGCGATGGCGAGACCGAGGGCGGAGAGGAGGGACTTTTTCATGGCTTCACTTCCTTTTTGTGCAGATCGGATTGAGTGTCACTGAACGGGATCGATCGGTGTCACTCCAAGCAGCTTCAAAGCGTTCGCGAGCATCCGGATTCCCTGTGCCTGTTTCTTGTTGGCGCAGAACCGGTTTCCCTTTCTTTGAAGTGCTTTCGCCGCGGTGACCTGCGTTGCCGCGGCATGGGTTTCGAGGGCTTCGTCAAACTGGCGGTTCAGATCGATGCAACGCTCGCTGCGGGTGGTCGCCACCTTTGCATCAGCCGCCTTTGCATTGGCCACCTTCGCATCGGCCAGTTTTGCATCGGCATGTTCGACCGCGACCGTGACGAGCGAAATGGAAAGCAACGCACCCATCAGACTGATCGAGAACCTTTGCATTGGTCTGTCCGTAATCCCGTAACGCGTGTCGCAGCCGATGACCTGACCGCCACGGCACCACTTATGCCTTTGATTTTTTTCGACAGTTTTTCCGGATTGTAGAATTTTGTTTCTGGATTGTTTCTGGGCAGCCCGGATCGGGCCGCCGATCTCCACTGGCCAACTTATGGCCTGAATTCTATCGTCTGGCTGACAGCCGAAGCAGCGCTTGGGCGATCCACAAATGACAGGTTCCCTGTGAAATCCGACCCCCACATACTGATCGTCGACGACGACAAGGGCATTCGCGACCTGCTTCAGGAATTTTTCCAGAAGCGAGGGCTGCATACATCGGTCGCCGCCGACGGCACCGAGATGGAGACCATCCTGCGCCGCGCCCAGGTCGACCTGATCGTCCTGGACGTCATGCTGCCCGGCAAGAGCGGGCTGGAGCTCTGCCGCGAGTTGCGCGCCAATTATTCGACGCCGATCATCATGCTGACCGCGGTTACCGAAACTACCGACCGCGTGGTTGGGCTGGAGATGGGCGCCGACGACTACGTGCCGAAACCCTTCGATCCGCGCGAGCTGCTCGCACGCATTCGTGCCGTCTTGAGACGCAATGGCGCCGCCGAACCGCGACGCGCGGCCTCGCGGCAGATCTACCATTTCGCCGGCTGGACGATGGACTGTTCGCGCCGCCGGCTGATGGCGCCCGGCGACGTCAGGATCGAGCTGACGATGGCCGAATTCAATCTACTGCAGACCTTCGTCAAGAGCGCGCAACGCGTACTGAGCCGCGAGCAGCTGATCGAGCTGTCCGGCGGCGACAGCGGCTACAGTTTCGACCGCAGCGTGGACATTCTGGTCAGCCGGCTGCGGCGCAAGATGGAGGATGACCCGAAAACGCCGAAGCTGATCTTGACTGTGCGCAGCGGCGGCTACCAGTTCCTGCCTGAGACGACCGCCGAATGAGACGTATTCTGCCGCAAACACTGCCGGTCTGGGTGCTGCTCATCGTCATAGCCGGCCTGCTGATCAGCCAGATCGCGACCCTCTACATCGTTTCGCGCGACCGTGCCGCCGCCAATGACGTCGTCGATCTCTACCGGCTGAACGACCGCGCCTTCTCGCTGGTACAGCTGATGCATGACGCCACCCCCGAACAGCGCAAGGCGACGGCCTCCGGCCTGTTCAACGCCACTTATGCGCTCACCGTTTCCAACACGCCCGCCGTTACTTCCTCGATAGCCGGCGACGACGAGCTGGCCGAATTGGAGGACATATTGGTCGGCCGGCTATCGAAGTTCGGCATCACCGACGCGCGGGTCCGCCGCGACCCGGCAACGCACGAAGCCGACGCTCCCGGCGGGACGGTCGCCGGTCCCGATATTGGCCAGGTCGAGCGCGACCTGCTGGTGCTGGCGGCCGATTTCGCCCAGAGCGACAAGCTGACCGCTTCGCTTCGCTTTGCCGACGGCCAATGGCTGAACTTCACCGAGCCGAACACGCCGGCCGGGCCGATACTGAGCTTCGATAGCCTGCCACTCTATGCCTTGATCGCCGGGCTGGTGGTGGCTTCCTCGATCTGGTCGCTGCGCCGGCTGACGGCGCCCTACCGGATGATGGAGACCGCGGTGAAGCGGATCGGCGAGGACCTGAAGAGCCCGCCGATCGCCGAGAGCGGCAGCCGCGAGGTGCGTACCGCGGCAAAGGCGGTCAATGCCATGCAGGCAAGACTGCGCGCCTACGTCGAGGACCGCGAGCATCTTGCCGCCGCACTGGCGCACGACCTGCGCACGCCGTTGACCAGGATGCGGCTGCGCCTCGAACTGCTGAGGAATTCGTCCGTGCGCGCCGCACTGGCGCACGACCTCGCCGACATCGAAGGCATTGCCAGCTCGGTCATCGACTTCGCCACTTTCGAGGTGACCGAGGAGAAGAGCGAGAGGATCGATTTCTGGTCGCTGGTAGAATCGATCGCCGACGGCTTCGACGAGGTCTCCTTCGACAATGAGGACGCGCGCTCGCGCGGCCTGATCTGCGTCGCGCAGCCGGTCGCGCTACGGCGCTGTGTCACCAACCTCGTCCAGAACGCGGTGACCTATGGCAAGAGGGCGCATCTCAGCCTGCGTCAATCAGGCAAGACAATCACGCTGGCGATCCATGACGAGGGTCCGGGCATCCCGCAAGCCGAGCTCGACGCCGTGTTCGGCTCGTTCGTGCGCCTGGAACAGTCGCGCAGCCGTCAGACCGGCGGCCTCGGCCTCGGCTTGACCATCGCCCGCAACATCGCCCGTAGCGCCGGCGGCGAAGTCAGCCTGTCCAACCATCCCGATGGCGGCCTGATGACGGAGCTGCGCCTGCCGCTGGCGGTTTAGCTTGCGTATCGGGCTAAGCCGGCGTTCCTTCGCGCCCCCTCTGTTCTGCTGGACACCTCCTCCACAGGTGGGGAGATTGGCCGTCATCGCCGATTTCGCCAATTACAAACGTTGGAATGTGAGAGCCGTCCGCGAAGCCGCCGATCTCCCCCCAAGTGGGAGAGATGTCCGACAGGACAGGATAGTGATGGGGTGGACGCCCCCTCGACGGCATCGATGTGCCAGAATGGTGGTGTTTGACAGCCACCGTAAGAGAGGGAGCGTCCACAATGGAAGTTAACACGATCGGATTGGACCTAGCGAAGAATGTGTTTCAGGCGCATGGAGCCGATGCGGCGGGCGCCATTGTTTTCCGCAAGCAACTGCGACGCGACAAGGTGCTTGCGTTTCTCGCTGGGCAGCCGGCCTGCTTGGTCGCCATGGAGGCCTGTTCTGGGGCGCATCACTGGGCGCGCGAGATCGGCAAGCTCGGGCACACCGTTCGTCTGATCCCGCCATCCTATGTGAAGCCTTTCGTGAAGCGGCAGAAGAACGACGCCGCCGATGCCGAGGCGATCTGCGAGGCCGCGCAGCGGCCGACCATGCGCTTTGTCGCCGTGAAGAGTGAGGAGGAGCAGGCGAGTGCGGCCGTATTCCGGGCTCGTGATCTGCTGGTGCGGCAGCGCACCCAGACGATCAACGCCTTGCGCGGCCATCTTGCAGAATATGGACTGGTCGTTGCCCAGGGCCCTTCACATACTGCCAAGCTGATGGAAAAGGTAGAGGATCCTGAGGGCGATCTGCCAGAAGCAGCCCGCCTGGCCCTCACCGTGCTGGTCGATACGCTGAGATCGCTGGAGGAAAGGATCAAGCAGCTCGATGCCGAGATTGCACGGCGTGCCCGAGAGGATGAAGACGTGCGGCGGTTGGCAACAATCCCCGGCGTTGGTCCGATAACGGCAACGGCTCTGGTTGCACTGGCGCCTTGCGCCGCAATCTTCCGAAAGGGGCGCGACTTCGCCGCTTGGCTGGGCCTGACGCCGCTGCAACGCTCAACCGGCGGTAAACAGAAGCTCGGTGCAACATCGAAGATGGGCGAGCGTACATTGCGGCGCCTGCTTATCATCGGAGCGAGCGCTGTCGTGCGTCATGCTCGTCGGCGAGGCATTCGGGAAGGATCGTGGCTTGGGCGCATGCTCGCCCGCAAGCCGCCAATGCTTGTGGTCGTCGCTCTTGCCAACAAGATGGCCCGCATCGTCTGGGCGCTCATGGCAAGAGGTGGGACCTACAGGGCTCCGGCCGTGGCAGCATAGCAGCTCGGTCTGAGGTCGTCGCAGGTGTAGGAAGGTCACACGGAGAGGTATGGCGCGACAGTCGATGAGAGACGGATCGGAAAAACCAGTTCAGCACAGAGCGCTTCGAGCGCGCGGTAGTGATATGGATCCGATCGGCGAACTCCCATACGGGCCGGCGGCAAATGGAAGGCCGCATCAGAGGCCGGACAGATGTCAGCACCCGACTACGCGCCGCTATACTGCCTTTCGAAGATTCTTCTTGCGCTCACGGGGGCGTCCACAGATGTGCTGAAGGTTCTGCAAAAAGTTTTGGAGAGAGAACGGGGCTTGCTCTGAGGGGCGAGCGGCCATGGCACGGTGGTGACGTTGCGATCACCGATTCCCGTG
>NZ_JAMYMO010000021.1:0-90157 GCF_040318575.1 Mesorhizobium sp. M1088
GGCGCTCTGCCTCTTCCTTGGCGATGCCATATCGCTCCTGGATACGCCCCAAGAGCTGGTCCCGGTTGCCCTCGATCCGATCAAGATCATCGTCGGTGAGGTCTCCCCACTGCTCTTTCGCCTTGCCTTTGAACTGCGTCCATTTTCCCTTGATTTGATCCCAGTTCATATGTTCCTCCTTGCTTCCTGGGCCCGCACTGAAGCGGAGCGCGGACCGATCAGCATTCGATCTCGGTAATGCATGAAGATTAGCAGCCGCTAAAGGTTCCGGTGCCGGCGCAAAAAGCCCGCCGTGCCCGTGCCTGACTGCGAGCTGATGTTGATGATGTCCGGAGCTTGATGCTCTTTCGCGGCACTATCTTATGCCGTTGAAGGCGCTGACCTTCTTGCCGGTTGGCCTTGGCTGGCAAGCCTCGAAAGGCTACCCGGCAGCATTGTTCTGTCCTTGCCGATCATCAGCACGCCGCTGTCGGGCGCCAACAGTGCCGAGAACGGCAGCATCGCCGCGCCGATCGGCGAGGCCTCGGGGCCGAATTGTCCCGAGACGATTTCCGGCGCCACGATGCCGATGGCGCTGATCCTGTTGAACTGGGTCTGCACCTTTGCCAGCAGCTCGAGATGGATCGGCCGCGGCAGGATGCTGTCGAGGACGATCGCCTCGATGTCGATGACGGAGGTGATGGCGATGATCGCCTCGACCAGCGCATTGGCGCAATCGTCGATCCATTCGGACAGCGGTTCGCGCGCCCCTGGCGGCAAGGGGTCGAGTTCGCGCACGCGGTTGATCTCGATGCCGCGCGATTTGAGATGATTGACCAGCACATAGATCGAAGCGCGATGCAGCAGGCTCTGGTAGCGCGCCGGCTTGGCCGCCACCGAATCGAGGCTTGAAGGCGAGACCGGCAAAGGACCGAGCGCGGCGCTGTTGCCGTGCGGCCCGGTGTGGACCTTGCCGCCTTGCACCAGTCCGCCGCCGACAAAGGTGTCGATCGAGATATGCATGAAGTCGCGGAACCGCGCGCCGGTCCCCTGGATGAGCTCGGCGAGTGCGGCCGATGACGCGTCGTTTTCCACGAAGACCGGGGTCTTCGGCTTTGTGGCGAAAAATGTCGTCAGATCGATTGCTTCCCAGCGGCTGCCGAGGTCGTCGGGAAAGCCGAGTTCCTCGCTCCAGCCGCCGAGGAAATATGGCGAGGCGATGCCGACGCCGACGATGCTGGCATCGCCAAGCCCCTCGACCAGCTTGTCGAAATTGGCCAGCGACATGTTGCCGGCCTTGAGCACCATGTCGGGATCCGGGAAGCGATATTCGTGCGACTCGCGCGAGCGGACCTCGCCGGCAAAGTCGACGAGCACGGCTTCCAGCGCGCGCCGGCCGATCTTGATGCCGACGCTGTAGATACGCTCAGGTGCAAGTCGGTAGAGAGTGGACGGCGATCCGCGTTGCCCGAACCTTTTTCCCACTTGCTTTACGAATCCGGAAGATTCCAGCCCGTCGACAATGGTGGCGACCGCGGCCGGCGTCAGATTTGCGGCGCGCGCCAGATCGGACTTGGATGCCTCCTTCAGGCGGCGAATGGCATCAAGCACGAAGCGCTCGTTATAATGCCGAACCTTGACCGAATTGCTGCCTTTTCCGGACAAAACCGGCGCCTCCCCATTCATTCCCGCAGAGCCACTCCATCCGCTTGCAGCTTTGAGGCTGCCGCGAGGTCGAGCACTCCAATCGCACCCGTGCGCGACGCGACAGTGCCCTTCGCGGCCATGGAAGTCAATTTTCCAGTTGCGGCATTCGGCCATTTAATATAGCAAATTGAAAAAACAGGCCAGGGAGGAAAGGTGCTGCACTTGGGCGCATTAGGCGAAGCCGACGCCATGGTGAAGAGCGACGCGGCTGTCCCCGTTGCCCTGGTTCAGGCGACAAAAGCCTTCGGCGGCACGATCGCCCTCAAGGACGCGTCCTTCGAATTGCGCTCAGGCGAGGTGCTGGCTCTGCTTGGCGAAAACGGCGCCGGCAAGAGCACTTGCGTAAAGCTGCTGGCCGGCGTGTATCTCCCGACCGGCGGCCATGTCGAAGTCGATGGCAAGCCTGTGGTCTTCCATTCGCCGCACGACGCCCGGGCTGCCGGCATCTCGGTCATGCACCAGCACCCCGGTCTTTTCCCTGATCTTTCGGTGGCGGAGAACATCTATCTCGGCCATATGCCACGCGACCGCTTCGGCGGCATCGACAACGCCGCCATGCTTGCCGGCGCGCGCAGGGTGCTGGCGACAGTCGGCCTCGACGTGCCGGCCGAAACCCGGCTCGGAACGTTGCGCACCTCCGAACAGCAACTGGTCGAGATCGCCCGCGCCCTGTCGCTCGACGCGCGGGTGCTGATCATGGACGAGCCGACGGCCGCCCTGTCGCAGCGCGAGGTCGAGCGGCTGTTCACCGTCGTCGCCGACCTGCGGCTGCATGGCGTCGCGATGATGTTCGTCGGCCACCGCATGGACGAGATCTTCCGCATCGCCGACCGCATCGCGGTGCTGCGCGACGGGCGCCTCATTGGCGTCAAGCCGAAGGCCGAGCTTGGCCGCGCCGCTGCCATCGGCATGATGGTCGGCCGCGAGGTCACCGACCTCTATCCGCAACGAAGCCACGCCACCGGCGCACTGGTGCTGGAGGCGAGGGGGCTTTCGCACGCCGGCGGCTTTTCCAATATCGACCTCAAGCTCCATGCCGGCGAGGTGCTCGGGCTCGGCGGCCTGGTCGGCAGCGGGCGGACCGAGATCGCGCGCGTGCTGTTCGGCATCGACCAGCCCGATGCCGGCGAAATCCTGATCGACGGCGAGGCAGTGCGCTTCGCCTCGGCGCGCGACGCCATGGATGCGCGCATCGCCTATGTCTCGGAAGACCGCATGGGCCAGAGCCTGGTGATGGATTTTTCCATCCTCGACAACGCTGTGCTGCCCGTCCTCGACAAGGCAGCCCGCTCCGGCTTCTACGGCACGAACCGCGCGATCAATCTGGTCTCGGACTGGCTGAAGCGCATGAAGCTTCGCTTTTCCGGCTACGCGCAGCCGGTAAAGGAACTGTCCGGCGGCAACCAGCAGAAGGTGGTGTTGGCCAAATGGCTGCGCACCGAACCGCGCGTCCTCATCCTCGACGAGCCGACGCAAGGCATCGACGTCGGCACCAAGGCGGAAGTGCATGCGATGATCGCCGACCTTGCCGCCCAGGGCATGGCAATCATCCTGATCTCCTCCGAAATGCCCGAGCTCATCGGCATGTGCGACCGCATCATCGTCCTGCGCGAAGGCCATCGGACGGCCGAATTTGCCAGGGGCGAAGCGACTCAGGAAAAGGTGCTGGAAGCAGCGACCAAGGCCGGCGAAAGCGCCGATGCGGCGGCACAGGCCGCCGGCGAGGCGAAGAGAAAAGGACCGCTCGACGTACTGAAGCGGCGGGAGTTCGGTCTGCTCGCCGCGATGCTGGCGGTCGCCATCCCCGTCACCATCATCAACCCGCGCATGGTGAGCGCTGCAAATCTGACCGCCGTGTCGATGGATGCCGCCCTGCTCGTCGTTGCAGCACTCGCGCAGATGCTGGTGCTGATCACCCGCAACATCGACCTTTCGATCGCTGCGGTGATCGGCCTGTCGGCTTACATGGCGGCCAGCATGGTCCAGGCCTATCCAGGGCTCGACATCGGCATTGGCCTGATAACCGCATGCGCCGTCGGTGGCGTCGCCGGCCTGATCAACGGCCTCGTCGTCACCAGGGGAAAGATCCCGGCGATCGTCGTCACGCTGGCCTCGATGTCGATCTTCCGCGGCTTCAACTCGATCTGGGCAGCCGGTGACCAGATCAGCGCCGACGAAGTAACGCAAGCCTGGCTCGACATGACCGGCCTGAAGATCGCCGGCGTGCCGCTGATCGTCATCATCGCGATCGTTATCCTGTGCCTGGGCTACGTGCTGCTCTATCGTACGGCGATCGGGCGCGAACTGTTCGCCGCCGGCTCCAATCCCGACGGCGCGCGTCTTATCGGCATCCCCGTCGACCGCCGCATTCTGTTGGCCTTTGGCATGGCCGGCCTGCTCGGCGGCCCGTGCGGCGCGCTGTGGGCATCGCGCTACGCGACCATTGATGCACGCGTCGCGCTCGGCTTCGAACTCACCGTGATCGCGTCGGCGGTGGTCGGCGGCGTCGCCATCCGCGGTGGTTCGGGCACACTGCTCGGTATCATCCTCGGCGCGCTCACGCTGCTCGTCATCAAGAACGGGCTGACGCTGGTGCGCGTCGACCCGCTGTGGCTGCAGGGCGTCTACGGCCTCGTGATCCTGGTCGCCATCGGCATCGACACCTTCATCGTGCGGCGGGCCGAGCAGGCAAGACAGGCGAGGGCGCGGTGAAAAAGTTCCTCCGTTCGATCGACTTCTGGGATCTGCTGCTGGCGACCTCTTGCTTGGCCATTTTCCTCTATGCCGCGATCTTCGTGCCGAATTTCGTTTCCGGCTTCAATCTCTCGCAACTGGCCGCCAGCGCCTCGGAAAAGGCATTGCTGATCCTGCCGATGACGCTGCTCATCATCACCCGCGAGATCGACCTGTCGATCGCCTCGGTGCTGGCGCTGACGTCCGTCGTCTTTGGCTTGCTGGTCCAGGCCGGTGTGCCGACACTTGCCGCAATCCCGTTGACGCTCGTCATCGGCGGCCTGCTCGGCGCCTTCAACGGCTATCTGGTCTTGGGCCTCGGACTGCAGTCGTTGGTTGTGACGCTCGGCACCATGGCGCTCTATCGAGGCATTGGCTACATCCTGCTCGGCACCGGCTCGGTCAACATCCTGCCGCCCGCGGTCGTCGATTTCGGCATCAACAACCTGCCTGGCACCGAGATACCGTGGACCATCGTGCCCTTCCTGGTGCTGGCGCCGGTGTTTGCGGTCGTGCTGCAGAAGACGCCGACCGGCAAGCGCATCTACGCGCTCGGCGGCAGCCCCGAGGTGGCGCGCTATTCCGGCATAAACACGCGCCGGATGGTGCTGAACCTGTTCGTCGTCTCGGGCGTCGTCGCGGCGATGGCCGGCATCGTCTATACCGCGCGCCTTTCCAACGCCCGCGCCAACAATGCGCTCGGCATGGAGCTCGACGTCATCACCATCGTGCTGCTCGGCGGCATCAGCGTCTTTGGCGGCAAGGGCCGCCTGACCGGCGTCATGCTGGCACTAGTCCTGATCGCCATCATCCGCAACGTGCTGGCGCTGAACCAGATCGGTGGCGACGCGCAGGGCATGATCATCGGCCTGCTTCTGATCGGCTCGCTGCTGATCGGCAATTACTGGCGCTCCACACAGGAGATGCTCAGCAGATCCCGCGCAATGCGCGAGACAAAGGGGTGATCTCGGGCCCCTTCCTTCAAGCCCGAATTTTGACGGAGGAGTCACAATGAAAGCGTTTAGATTAGCCCTGCTCGCATCCGCGGTTCTGCTTGCGCCAAGCTCGCTGGCCTTCAGCCAGGAGTGCGCCAAGGAACCCGTAACGGTCGGTTTCCTGCCCAAGCTCGACACGGATCCCTACTTCAAAGTGGCCTTTGGAGGCGCACAAGAGGCAGCCAAGGAAATTGGCGGCACCGCTACCCAGGTCGCCCCATCGCAGGCGACCGCCGAGGCGCAGATCGAATTCATCAACAGCCTTGTCTCGCAGAAGGTCGGAGTCATCGCAATTGCCGGCAACGACGCCAACGCCGTCGCGCCTGCGCTGAAGCGCGCCGTTCAGCAGGGCGTCAGGGTGATTTCGTATGACTCCGATGTGGCCGCCGATGCGCGTGCGGTGTTCGTCAATCAGGTGAAGGGCGACAGCCTCGCCGAGATGATGCTCGAAAGTGCATTCGCCCTCAGCGGCGGTGAAGGCGAATTCGCGATCCTGTCGTCGACGCCGACGGCGACCAACCAGAATGCCTGGATCGACTTCATGAAGGCGAAGATGGCGGCCGAGCCGAAGTTCTCCAAAATGAAGTTGGTGCAGGTGGCCTATGGCGAAGAAAGCGAACAGATCAACCAGCAGCAGGCATTGGCGCTGGTCCAGGCGTTTCCCGATCTCAAGGTGATCATCGTCCCGGCAGGCATCGGCCTTCCGGCGGCCGCGCGTGCACTCGAGGAAGCGGGCATGATCGGCAAGGTCAAGCTGACCGGCCTCGCGCCGGCCACTCTGATCTCGAAATACATCAAGGACGAAGCGGCTCAGGATATCTGGTGGAACGTCACCGATCTTGGCTATCTTACCTATCAGACGGCCCAGGCGTTTGCGCAATGCAAGATCACCGGCAAGGAGGGTGAGAAGTTCACGGCAGGCAGGCTCGGCGAATACACGATTGGCGCCGGCGGCGAACTGATCCTTGGTCCGGCCAAGATCGTAACTCCCGAAAATCTGGCCGAATTCAAATTCTGATCCTGTAGGGCTTGAGTTCTAGGGGGCGCCGGTCCATCCGGCGCCCTTCCTAAAAACCTCTCGAATGAAACAGTGCGGGGCGGCAATGAAGATATTGCTTGCAGGCGAAACCTTTGCAGCGACGACCTCGGTTGCCATCGGCAGCGACGTGCTTACAAGTGCGACCTCGACAAATGGCGCGACGGCCTTCAATGCCGCGCTGACCACTGAAGGCATCGCGGTCACGCAGATCGGCGGCGAGCGTTGCAGCGCGGAGTTTCCCTATGACCTCGATGGGCTCGCCCGATATCAGGCGGTGGTGATCTCCGATGTCGGCGCCCTGACATTGCTGGTGACGCCGGATGCCCGCACCGGGCGTGTCGGCGTCAACCGCCTCGATGTGCTCAAGGCCTATGTCGAAGGTGGCGGCGGGCTGATGCTGGCCGGCGGTTACATGGGCTTTCAGGGCATGTTCGGGACGGCGCGTTTCCACGACACCCCGGTCGAGGACGTTCTGCCGGTCCGTTGCCTACCCTACTGCGACGGCATGGAGGTGCCGCAAGGCCTGCAGGCCTCGATCCTGCAGTCGTCACATCCGATTTTTTCCGGGGTGGAGGGGCCTTTGCCGCCGATTCTCGGCATGAACAAGCTGGAATTCAGGCGCGACGGTTCGTCCCGGCTTCTGGCGACCTGCCACCATCGCGGCACCGACTGGCCGCTCCTTGCCGTCGGTAGCCATGGCCGCGGCCGCACGATTGCCTGGGCAACCGATATCGGCCCGCATTGGCTCTCGCAGAATTTCCTCGCGTGGGCGTTCTACGGAAGACTGATGGCGAATATCGTCCGTTGGCTTGCCGGCAATGAATGAGGAAGCCGGACACTAGGTTTGACCCAGTGCGGTTGTCCTGGCGCGGCCGATGCCGCGCGAGGCGCCGGTGACCAGCACCACCTTGTCGGCCAGGTCGAATTTCGGCGTGAACTCATTTGCCATGCAATTCCACCTTGTTCTTCAAATCGGACCGGCTGCCATGTCGAACCGAATAGGCTCGCGTGAATTCGGCGCCCAGCAGAAATATCTCCGCTGAATAATAGACCCATAACAGCACGACGAGCAGGGCGCCGGCTGCGCCGTATGATGATGAGATGGCGCTGGTTCCGATATACCAGCCAATCAGCGACTTGCCGATGGTGAACAGAAACCCGGTGACCGCGGCGCCGATGCCGACATCGCGCCATTGCAGGCTGCGGTCCGGCAGCACCTTGTAGATTGCGGCAAACAGCAGTGTGATCAGGGCAAACGAGACGATCCCGTTGATGGCGCTCAGGATGATGGTGCCGAACGGCAGGTAGGCGTTGATGACCTCTCCGAGCGCCGAAATTGCAGCGCTTACGACCAGCGACACCAGCAGCAGGAAACCAAGCGCGGCGACCAGGCCCAGGCTTGCAATGCGTGCCCGCACCATTCGTGAAATCGTGGCCCCGCTCGGTTTGACTTTCCAGATTTCGTTCAGCGCCAGCTGCATTTCGCCGAACACGCCGGATGCGGCGACGAACAGCGTGACCAGCCCCAGAATGCTGGCAAGGGTTCCCGCTTCCTTCTGCGAGGCGTTCTCGATCGTCGCCTGCAGCAGCTCGGCACTTTGCGGCCCCATCAGGCCAGCAATCTGTGCCGAAAGGGCGAGTTGCGCCGCCTCGTGCCCGAAGGCCATACCGGCAATAGCGACAACGATGAGCAGGATCGGCGCAAGCGAGGTCGTGGCATAAAACGCTATCGCCGCCCCATGGCTCAGCGCATTGTCGTCGATGAAGCCAAGGATGCTCTGCCTGAGGAGTGTCCAGGCCTCTTTCGCCACATCCCACATGTCCGCCTCGCATGCTCTCCATAAGCAAGTAGAGGAGGCGGAGCGATGGGCGAGAGGCCGAGAGGCCAGCGGGACAGGAGGGGGCGCGGAGCAGCATGACATTCCTGGCTCCCGTCCCCACCACAACAACACACCCTGCCCGAACACTTGCCACGCGCCGGCCATCATGATGCCATGTCAGTAGGGAAGATTGCGCCGTGGGTTCAGGGCTGGGCGATGCTTTTTCCAGGTGCAACAGGGCGCATAGGCGTGGCGTTTGCCGCGCTGCTTTTGTGCGCGCTGGTTCCGGCCTCGGCGGAAGAACCGAAGGCGCTTAAGGGCGTCGCGCTCGTCATCGGGCAGTCCGATTATGAGCATGTCGGCAAGCTGCCCAATCCGGAAAACGACGCCCGCGCCATCGAGGAGATGTTCGACAGGCTCGGCTTCGAAACCGATGTCGCGATCAATCGCGACGCGCGCAAATTGCGGCGCGACCTCGAAGGCTTCGTCGACGATGCCGAGGGTGCCGACGTCGCCATTATCTACTATTCCGGCCACGGCATCGAAGCCGGCGGCGTGAATTTCCTGGTGCCGGTCGATGCCGACATTACAGCGCTCGACGATGCCGGCGAGAAGCTGGTGCCGCTGTCATCGGTCGTGGCCGAGCTGAAGGCCAAGGTGCCGGTCACCATCGTGCTGCTCGATGCCTGCCGCAACGATCCGTTTCCACCGGGCACGCTGCTCAAACTGACGCCGGGCGAAGCGGGCAAGCCGATCGGCGCCGGCGGCCTTGGCTCAACCCGCAGTGTCGTGGCGCTGAACGGCAGAGCGCCGGCCAAGGGTTCGGCGGATGACAGCCTGGGCCAGGTCATCGGCTTTGCCGCCGAGCCCGGCAAGGTGGCGCTCGACGGTCCCGCAGACGGCAACAGCCCCTATGCGGCAGCCATATTACGTCACATCGACATGATGGGCGGCGAGGAATTCGGCACCGTGCTGCGCATGATCGGCGAGGAGGTCTATCTCAAGACCGGCGGCCGGCAGCGGCCGTGGGTCAATGAGAGCCTGCGCCGGCTGCTCTATTTCGGTACGCCCGCCGAGGTGCCGAAAGGCGAAGAGGGCGAGATACTCAGCGAGCGTCGCCGGCTGCTGGTGACGATCTCGACGCTGCCCGACCCGCAACGCCGCCAGATCGAGACGATCGCCCGCGACGGCGGCGTACCGATGGACACGCTCTACGCCATGCTGAAGACGCTGGGCACCGAGAAACCCAGGGACGCGGCCGAGCTCGACAAATTGCTGCGCGGCCAGACCGAGCGGCTGAAACAGGTGCTGGCCGAGCAGGCGACGCTGAAGAGCCAGGATCCGGAAATCGTGCGGCTTTCAAGACTGGCCGAGCAGGCGGTGCAAGAAGGCGCACTCGAAGCAGCGCAGAAAATCCATGAACAGGCCAAGGCCCGCGTTGGCGAACTGTCGAAGACCGTCGACCAGGCCGAAGCCGACCTCAAGGCGCGTCGTTTCGAGTTTGCCGAGGTTTTCGGCGACAGCGCCAAAACCTACGAAATTTCCTTCAGCTATCAGGCGGCAGCGCAGGACTATGCCAAGGCCTATGAGCAGGTCGAGAAATGGGACGACCATCAAGCCTGGTTCTACAAGGCAGCCGAGGCCCAGGCGCTCTCCGCGCACGGTTCTTTCTCTGGCGACAATGCCTTTCTGGTGCAGGCGGTCGCTGCCTATGAAATAGCGCTGACCTATGTGTCGCGCGAAAACAGCCCGCGGCAATGGGCTGCCACGCAAAACAATCTCGCCACCACGCTGTCGACGCTGGGCGAACGCGAGGCCGGTCGCGAAAACCTCGACAAGGCGGCTGCCGCCTTCGACCAGGCGCTGACCGTCTACACACGCGACGCCGATCCGGACGATTGGGCCTCGACGCTTGGCAATCTCGGCACCGTCTACTGGCGGCTCGGCCAGCGCGAGAATGGTATCGCACTGCTCGACAAGGCCGTCGCCTCCTTCCGCGCGGCGCTCGCGGTGCAAGCGGCGAAAAAAATGCCGCTCGAGTGGGCGGCGACCGAGAATAATCTCGGCATCGTGCTGTCCGAGATCGGTGAGCGCCAGGCCACGACCGACAGTTTCCGCGCTTCGATCGAAGCGCATCGCGCCGCGCTGACCGAATACCGCAGGAAGCGCGTCCCGCTCGACTGGGCGTTGAGCCAGGTCAATCTCGGCGCGGCCTTGTTTCGCCTTGGCGAGCGTGAAAAAGACGTGCCGACGCTTGAGCAGGCAGTGGCCGCCTATCAGGCTGCCACCGAGGAGATGACGCGCGAGCGCACCCCGGCGCAATGGGCGACGATCCAGAATAATTTGAGCTCGGCGCTGGAATCGATCGGCCAGATCAATGGCGACATCGCCACGCTTCAGCATGCTCGGGAGGCCGCAGAGGCCGCACTTACGGTCTGGACGCGCGAGCATGCGCCGGCGAGCTGGGCGAACGGCCAGTTGACGCTTGGCAATGCCTTGCAGCGCCTTGGAGCCAGGCAGGAAGGCAACGACGCGCTGCTCGAGGCGATCGCTGCCTATGAGGCCGCACTTTCTGAATATCCGCGCGAAAAGCTGCCGCTCGACTGGGCTTCGTTGAAGCAGAATCTAGGCTCGGTCTATGCGACGCTTGGCGATCGGGACACCGGCATCGACTATCTCCGGGAGTCGGCGTCCGCCTATCGCGAGGCCTCGCAGATCTATACCGCCGCCGCTGCTCCAATCGAGTTTGCTTCAATCGAGCACAGTCTCGGCAACGCTTTGTCGACCTGGGGTGACCGCGCCAACGACAAAGCGGTGCTGGAACAAGCGGTCGCCGCCTATGGTGCAGCGCTCACCGTGCGAAGCAAGGACAGCGCCCCGAAGGACTGGGCGAAGACGCAGTTCCGGCTGGGTGCAGCACTTTCCATGCTCGGCAAGGCCAATGGCGGTCCGGACGAGGCGCTCCAGCGCTCGGCGGCGGTCTATCGTGCGGCGCTCGAGGTGCAGAGCCGTGACAGCGATCCTGACGCCTGGGCGGCAACGCAATGGGGCCTGGGCCACGTGCTCCTGGTGTTGGGCGACCGCACGCAGGACGGCGAAGCGTTCCGCCAGTCGGCGACGGCGCTAGAAGCGGCGCTGCCCTTCTACGACCTCGCCACGGTGCCGGAAGATCACGCCCAGCTGCAGAACGAACTAGGCACTGCCTATTACTACCTTGCCGGCAGCGCCAATGACCCATCGCTCTACCAGAAGGCGGCCGCGCATGAAAAGGCACTGGCCGTCTATGTTACGTTGCCCGACCGCTCGCTCTGGGCCTCGGTCGAAGGCGACCTCGGCAATGCCCGCATGATGCAGGCAAACGCCAGCTCCGATCCGGACGCCATGGCCAAGTCTGTTCAGGCCTATGAGGCGGCACTGACGGTGATGAGCCGCGACAGGGATGCCGACGAATGGCTGCGCAACCAGGCAAACCTGGCCAGCGCGCTGTCGACGCTGGGCTACTGGCGCGGTGACGTCGCGCTGCTGAAGCGCTCGGCCGGCATCTATCGCTCGATCCAGAGCGTGCGCACGCGCGACCGCGCCCCCGAACCCTGGGCCAGCACGCAGGCAAGCCTGGCCAATGTGCTTGGCATGATCGGCGCGAAAGAGCCTTCGCCGGCTTTGTTCGCCGAAGCGGTCGCCGTCAATCGGGCGCTCGCAGACGAGGTCGGCCGCGACCGCGACCCCGACCGCTGGGCGAGCCTGCAAAACGAGATCGGCTATCAGCTGACGCTCGCCGGCCGCGCCGAAAACAACGTCGCCAAATTCGAGGAGGCAGTGCCGATCCTGCGCGAGGCGATCGCTGTGCAGAAGAAGATCGGTTCGGTGCCGGGCGTCGCCTTCACCGAGGACAGCCTGTGCGATGTGCTTACCGATCTGGGTGCTGCCCGCAAGCAGAAGGCAATGGTCGAGGAAGCGATAGGCGCCTGCGAGCATGCGCTCGTCATCTTCAGTGAGCGCAAGATGGACGACCTTGCCGCCGGCTCCGCCAAGAACCTTGCCGAGGCAAAAGCCTTGCTGGCCGAATTGCAATAGCGCACAGGAAAAGGTGGCCGCGGCCGGTTTCGATTGGCAATGGGTTGCCGTTCCCTGCTATTCCCGCTTCATAATGCATGTCGCCCAAAAGTGTGCCGCGGTTTTGGGACAACGACATGCATAAAAACAAAGACTTAAAGCAGTGGACGTTCCAGTATGACCAATGTCGCCTTGACCGGGCTTGCCCGCGATCTTGCCAAGCGCGCCGCGGAAGGCCGCCCGGTGCGCATCGGCGTTATCGGTTCCGGCGAGATGGGCACCGACCTGGTGACGCAAGGCATGCTGATGCCGGGCATTTCGGTTTGCGCGATCTCGACGCGCCGCCCGCATACGGCGCGTGACGCCATCCGCATTGCTTATGGCGATCAGGCGATGGCAGCCGAAGCGGACAGCGCTTCGAAGGTCAGCCAGGCGATCGAAAGCGGCAAGATCGCCGTCACCTCGAACGAAATGCTGGTCACCAATCCGCTTATCGATGTCGTCATCGATGCCACCGGCAAGCCCGGCGTCGCCGCCGATTTTGACCTGATGGCGATGCAGCACGGCAAGCACCTGGTGATGATGAATGTCGAGGCCGACGTTACCATCGGCTGCTATCTAAAGCAGCAGGCCGACCGGCTCGGCGTCGTCTATTCGGTCGGCGCAGGCGACGAGCCGTCGAGCTGCATGGAGCTTATCGAGTTCGCCTCGGCGCTCGGCTACACCATCGTCTCCGCCGGCAAGGGCAAAAACAACCCTCTCAACCACGACGCCGTTCCCGCCGACTACCGCGAGGAGGCGCTGCGCCGCAACATGAATCCGCGCATGCTGGTCGAGTTCGTCGACGGCTCGAAAACCATGGTCGAGATGTGCGCCATTGCCAACGCCACCGGGCTGGTGCCCGACGTTCCCGGCATGCACGGCCCCAAGGCCGATCGCGACGAGCTGGTCAAGGTGCTGATCCCGCGCGAGCAGGGCGGCATTCTGTCGAAGAAGGGAGTCGTCGACTACACCGTCGGCAAGGGCGTGGCGCCCGGTGTCTTCGTCATCGTCGAGGCGACGCATCCGCGCATCATCGAGCGCATGGACGATCTGCATATCGGCCACGGTCCCTATTACAGCTTCTTCAGGCCCTACCATCTGACCTCGCTGGAAGTGCCGCTGACGGCCGCTCGCATCGCGCTTTACGGCAAGCCCGACATGGTGCCGCTGCCGCGGCCGGTGGCCGAGGTCTGCGCGGTGGCCAAGCGGGATCTTGCGGCAGGCGAGGTTTTCGATGCGATCGGCGAGACCTGCTACCGCTCCTGGACCATGACCGTCGAACAGGCCCGCGCCCATCGCGCCGTGCCGGTCGGTCTGCTCGAAGGCGGCAAGGTGCTGAAACCGGTGAGGAAAGGCGAATTGCTCACCGCCGACAGTGCCGCGCCCGACCCGACGACCAGGCTGTTCGCCTTGCGCCGGCTGCAGGACGAGATGCTGTATGGGAATCTTGGCGATGGCTGAGGTTCGTGAATCCGAGTTGAAGCGGGAAAATGGACGCCTTTCTCTGGCAGAGCGGCTCGCGGCCATTGCCGATGATCTCAAAGCCAAAGCCGGCAAAGACGGGCGGCCCCTGAACAAGGACGAGATCGACGACTTGTGGGGACATCGCTGATATCTGTCGACATTCTAGGCTATCGCGATTTTGATGTCGGCAGGACAGTGGAGGGCGCGAAGGAACGCCGCGTAACGGCTTTCTACCGGTAGCTAATGCCGAAAGGAACGGTCGACCGTCACCGCCGACCGGCTCCCCCAGAAGCCCTACCTCCCCAGCTCGATAGACCGCAGCCGCGCCGCTTCCACCGCCTCGGTGAGCAGGCGCGTCAGCCGGTCCTCGCCCATCAGTACTGCAAGGGCCGCAGCCGTGGTGCCGTTGGGGCTGGTCACCTGCTGCCTGAGCACGCCCGGCTCCTCGCCGCTTTCGGCGGCCAGCGATGCGGCGCCGTAGACCGTCTGCATGGCCAAGAGCTTGGCAGTCCCGGTCGGCAGGCCGGCTTTCTCGGCGGCCACGGTCAGCCCTTCGATGAAATGGAAGATATAGGCCGGCCCCGACCCGGAGACTGCCGTCACCGCATCCATCAGGGCCTCGTCGTCGATATCGGCCACTTGCCCGCTTGCCGAAAGCAGGTCGGCGACGAAGCGTTTGGTTTCGTCGGAAACCAGCCTGTTGGAAAACACCACCATCATGCCCTTGCCGATCGCCGCCGGCGTGTTGGGCATGCAGCGCACGATCGGCGCGCGGTCGCCGAGAATACCTTCAAACGTGGCGACCGGTGTCCCGGCCGCGATGCTGAGGAAGGTGGTCCGGCCATCGTTGAAGCGGATGTAACCAGCCGTCACGTCGCGGATCACCTGCGGCTTCACCGCAATGACGACGAGAGCCGGCACGGCGTCAGCCGGGATGGCGCCGGCATCGGCGCCAACACCGCAGCCCAGTGCTTCGGCACGCTTGCGCAAGTCGGCATTGGGCTCGACCACGAACACCGCAGTCGCAGCGAGCTTGCCGGCTTTCAGCCAGCCCGAGAGCATGGCGTAGCCCATATTGCCGCAACCGGCGAGAACAAGCCTGATCGTCATCGAAAGCCTCCCATAGAGATGGCTTCCCCATAGACGTTCGCGGCAGGGCGGGGAAGCCCTATTGGGACCGTGATCGGGCGGAAACCCCGACCTTGCGGTTGGGATGCGCATGTAGTCGCGCAGTCGCGCGGCGACCAAATTAACCTTTTATTTCCTATGCCTGTTTAGCATCGCTTAAGCAGTGGCGGTCGCTACGTCCCAGCCCGAGGGGAAGGCTCCAGAAACCATGGCTTATAGGAAAAATCGTGAACACTGGAGGAACGAGCAGTCCTTGCTGTCACTCGTCGAGGCGGTGCGCGGCGAGGACGAAGCATCGCTGGTTTCGCTAGAGGACCGCGCAGGCCCGTCATGGCGCGAGGATGCCGCCACACGCCATCGTCTTGCCCGCTCGCGCCGCGAAGCGCGTGCCAGTCCGATCCTGTTGGCAGCCGCCGGCATAAGCCAGCCCGATCCTGATGAGCCAAAGGCTGGCACCATACTGATGGAAGAGGCTGCAGCTGCCGATGGGTTTTTCGACCCCGCTGGCTCCCTTGGCGGCCCCGATGCCGGTTCCGCCGATCACGCAGCATACCGGGCAGCGCCGCCTCCCGCTCAGCCGGTCGAGGTCGCGCGTACCAAACGTTCTGGTCCGATCGGTGCCGTGTTGTCGGCGCTGAGCCGGCTCATGCCTGGCAGAGCGCCGGAGGAGATGGCGTCCGGTGAGACTTCCGCCGCGACAAATTCCACCGCAGCGATGCCACCTGCGTTCCACCCGCAGCCGCTCTATGCCGATCGGGCACCTTATCCGCAGCAACCCACGCCGCCGCATTCGGCCCATACTCAGGCCTGGTCGAGGAAGGCAAATCAGGCCTCGGAAGCCGCCGATCAGCAAAGCCAGATCGAGGAAATCCGCGTCAGCCTGCGCGAATTCCGCGAGGCGGTTCGCGAGCTCACCGAAAACCGCGCGCGCCGCCGCTATTTCTGAGCGTCGAATAAAACATGCCGGTTTCGAGTTAACGGCATGGGACGGCGCATTGACGGGATTGCCCGGCTCGATTTTCGTGAAAATGCCGCGCTGCAGTCCGCCCGCAGCGCATGGTTCTGGGCAACGGCCTGCATAAAAGATATCTGGAGCGCGCCGCATGGATGTTTTAACGCGGCAGGCTTACGCGATAGGCGTCGAGGGTGGTTCATGGCTGAGTTGATTGACGGAAAAAGCGTCGCCGAAGACGTGGTGCGGCGGGTCAAGGCCCTGACCGCCGAGCTGGCGGAAAAGGGCGGACGGCAGCCCGGTCTCGCCGTGGTCATCGTCGGCGAGGATCCGGCGAGCCAGGTCTATGTCGCCTCCAAATCCCGCACCGCCAAGGAATGCGGCTTCCATTCGGTTCAGCACACGCTGCCGGCCGAAACCTCCGAGCCGGACCTGTTGAAGATCATCGGCCAGCTCAACGCCGATCCGGCCATCAACGGCATCCTCGTGCAGCTTCCGCTTCCCGGCCATATCGATTCCGGCAAGATCATCCAGACCATCGCGCCGGAGAAGGATGTCGACGGCTTCCACTTCATCAATGTCGGCAAGCTCGGCACCGGCGAACTCGAGACCGCCTTCGTGCCTTGCACGCCGGCCGGCTCGATGCTGCTGATCGAACGCGTGCGCGGCAAGGACCTGTCCGGTCTCAATGCGGTCGTCGTCGGGCGTTCGAACATCGTCGGCAAACCGATGGCCAATCTTCTGCTTGCCGCCAACTGCACCGTCACCATCGCACACAGCCGGACCAGGGACCTGCCGGCGCTTGCCCGCACCGCCGATATTCTGGTTGCAGCCGTCGGCCGGCCTGAAATGGTCCGCGGCGACTGGGTCAAGCCTGGCGCCACCGTCATCGATGTCGGCATCAACCGCGTCGCCGCACCTGAAAAGGGCCAAGGCAAGACGCGCCTCGTCGGCGACGTCGCCTTTGCCGAAGCAGCGAAGGCGGCCGGCGCCATCACGCCGGTGCCTGGCGGCGTCGGGCCGATGACCATTGCCATGCTGATGGCCAACACGCTAGCTTCCGCCTATCTCGCAGCCGGATTGAAACGGCCTTCCTTCTGACCAGAAAGCAGCGTCCTTGCCGAACCTCACTGTTCCCTTAGAACGGCCGGTCACCAATGATCCCGTTCAGGGCGGGCGGCAGTTCGGGTTTCTGTTGGTCGACAAGTTCTCCATGTTCTCGCTGGCCGCGGCAATCGACACGTTCCGGTCGGCGAACCGGCTGCTCGGCCGCGATTTCTATGGCTGGACTACGGTGTCGGCCGACGGCGACGCCGTCATGGCGTCCAACGGCCTGCCGCTCAAGATCGACTACGCGGTTGCCGATCTGCCGCCGGTCGATATCCTGTTCGTCTCGGTCGGGCTGACGACGGAATTTCCCGGCAAGAGCAAGGTGCTGGCGGCGCTGCGCAGCTGGGGCCGGCGCGGCAATGCGCTCGGCGCGCTTTCGGTTGGCTCTTACCTGCTTGCCGAAGCAGGCCAGCTCGATGGCTATCGCTGCACCATTCATTGGGAAAACCGCGCCGGTTTCCTCGAACGCTTTCCGGACATCAACTGCACCGGCAACGTCTTCGAGATCGACCGCAAGCGCTACACCTGCGCCGGCGGCACCACATCGATCGACCTGATGCTGGAGATCGTGCGCGGTGATTTCGGCTCGAGCCTCGCCAATGGCGTCGCCAACCAGTTCCAGCATGAGCGCATCCGCTCGGCCGGGGACCGCCAGCGCGTCGGCCCGGAACGCGACCTGACCGGCAAGTCGGAGAAGCTGCGCCGCATCGTCGAGCTGATGGCCGACCATCTCGACGAGCCGCTGTCGGCGGTGCAGCTCGCCAAGTCGGCGGGCCTGTCGGTGCGCCAGGTCGAGCGCCTGTTCCTGCGCCATCTCAGCGTGACGCCCGGGCGCTACTATATGCGGCTTAGACTCGAGCGGGCGCGCGAACTGCTGCGCCAGACCAACATGCCGATCCTCGACGTGGCGATCGCCACCGGCTTCACCTCGCATTCCTATTTTGCCCAGAGCTATCGGCTCCAATTCGGCCGGCCGCCTTCCGAGGAACGCCGCACGACCTATTGAGGGTTGCACAGAGGTGGCGCAGCTTCGTACTCCACCCGGGCTTGTGTCGCGACGCAGCGTCAAATAGCTTTCCGGCGCCGAGCGGCGGCGACTGACGGGGGGATTTTTGATGACGGGATTTGTGCAGAGCGTCGCTGCGGCGGCCCTGTTGCTGTGGACGACAGGGTTCGGCTTCGCCGCCGATCGCGTCATCGTCATTCTCGATGCCTCCGGCTCGATGTGGGCGCAGATCGACGGCAAGCCCAAGCTCGAAATCGCCCGTCAATCGCTGCGGAACGTGCTGCAATCGGTCCCGGCCGAGGAGGAAATAGGCTTCATGGCCTATGGCCATCGCGAGAAGGCCAGTTGCGACGACATCGAACTCATCGTGCCACCGCAGGCAGGCTCGGCAAGTGCGATCTCAGCCGCGGCCGACAGCTTGAAATTTCAGGGCAAGACGCCGTTGACCGCCGCGGTCAAGCAAGCGGCGGAAGCATTGAAATACACCGAGGACAAGGCGACGGTCGTGCTCATCACCGATGGCATCGAGACATGCAACGGCGATCCCTGTGCGCTCGGCAAGGAACTGGAGGCTGCTGGCGTCGACTTCACCGTCAATGTCGTCGGCTTCGGCCTGACGGCGGCCGAAGGCAAGCAGATCGGTTGCCTCGCCGACAATACCGGCGGCAAATATATCGAAGCGTCGGATGAAAAGGCATTGCAGGACGCCCTCGTCGAGACCGTCGCGCCTCCACCACCCGCCCCTGAACCGACTCCCGCCCCGCAGCCTGCTCCCCAGCCGGCGCCCGCTCAGCCGGCGGAGTACAATTTCGTGCCCACCGTCGTGCTTGCCGAGGGTGGCGATCCCGTCACCGACGGCAATGCCTGGGAGATCTACAAGGCGAATTCCGACGGCACGCGCGGCGATCCCGTCACCACCGAATATGGCACCTACAAGGGCAATCTGGAGCCGGGCGACTATATCGTCGTCGCGCGTGCCGGCGAGGCCAGGGCCGAACAGAAGATCACAATAGAGCCTGGCCAGGTCGCCAAACCGCACTTCAACCTGAATGCCGGCACGCTGGTCATCCACCCCAGGCCGAGCGAAGGAGCGGACGTTGATGACGGCGCGGCTGTCGTAATCGGCTATCCCGGCGTCGACACCCCGCCGACCTATTACGGTGATACGAAAGTCGTGCTGCCGGCCGGTGACCTGAAGGTGACGGTCACGATCGGCCAGGGCATGGTTATCGAGACGATCCCGCTTGCCGCCGGCAGGGTCATCGACAAGGACATCATCGTCGGCGTCGGGCGTGTCGTCGCCAACGCCTATTATGCTGCCGGCGGCGACAAGGCCGAGGGTTCGGGCATCGGCTTCAAAGTGCTCCAGGCGAAAAAGAACGTCGACGGAACCAGGCAGGAGGTGACTTATGCCTACGGTCCGGACAGCAAGTTCGATCTGCCGCCCGACGATTATGTAATGGTCGCGACGGTCGACCTTGCGGTGGCCGAGCAGCCGTTCAGCGTCAAGGTTGGCGACCATCAGGATCTGAAGATCGCGATGAACGCCGGCATGCTGACGATAACCGCGCCAGGAGCCTCGAAGATCGAGATATTCGAGGCCAGGAAGGCCATCGACGGAACCCGCAAGTCGGTCGGCTACGCCTATGATCAGAAGTATCAAGCCACCCTGTCGGCCGGTGACTACGCGGTGGTTTCGGAGAAATCGGACAACAGCTCGAAGGAAGGCACGGTAACGGTCAGGGCCGGCGCGCGAGCCGAACTGACGGTTCAATAAATCCAGTGGAGAGCAGCCATTAGCCGCTCTTACTTATTGCCGAAAAAATCACGCCGTACCGAAGGCGCTGGCGCCATGGTCGGCGCGTCCCACCAACTGCCGGAACCCGGCGAAAAGCTCGCGGCCGAAGCCGAATTCATTGCCTATGAGGTCGCTGTCCGCGGGCCGGCGCAGTGCGAAATCGCCGGCTGGCACCAGTACCTCCAGCGTCCCGGCCTCGGCGTCGAGCCTGATGATATCGCCGTCATGGATCCTGGCGATAGGCCCGTCCTCCGCCGCTTCCGGCGTCACGTGGATCGCCGCCGGCACCTTGCCTGAAGCGCCCGACATGCGGCCGTCGGTGACCAGCGCCACATGCTGGCCGCGGTCCTGCAGGATGCCGAGCACGGTGGTCAGCCTGTGCAATTCCGGCATGCCGTTGGCCTTCGGACCCTGGAACCGAATGACGGCGATGAAGTCGCCGGTCAGCGACCCCGCCGTGAACGCCTCGTTCAGGCCTTGCTGGCTGTCGAACACCTTGGCCGGCGCCTCGATGATGCGCCGCTCCGGCTTGACCGCCGATGTCTTGATGACGGCGTGGCCGAGATTGCCCGAAAGCACTTTCAGACCGCCGCTCGGCTGGAACGCCTTCTTGAACGGCGCCAGCACCTTCTCGTCCCCGCTCTCGCGCGGCGAAGCCTCGCGCACGACGCCGCCGTCGGCGCCGAGCCTGGCCTCGACCGCGTAGGGGCGCAGCCCTTCGCCCCACACCGTCTGCACATCCTCATGCAGGATGCCCGCGTCGAGCAGTTCGCGGATCAGGAAGCCGAGCCCGCCGGCGGCATGGAAGTGGTTCACATCGGCAAGGCCGTTCGGATAGACTCGCGCCAGCAGAGGCACGGCTTCCGAGATGTCGGAAATATCCTGCCAGGTAATGGCGATGCCGGCCGCCGCTGCCATGGCGATCAGGTGGATGGTGTGGTTGGTCGAACCGCCGGTGGCGTGCAGGCCGACGATACCGTTGACGATCGAGCGCTCGTCGATCATCCGCCCGACCGGCGTGTAGGCGTTGCCGAGCGCGGTGATCGCCAGCGCCCGCTTCGTCGCCTCCCTGGTCAGTGCGTCGCGCAACGGCGTGCCGGGATTGACGAAGGAAGCGCCAGGCGTGTGCAGGCCCATGATCTCCATCAGCATCTGGTTGGAATTGGCGGTACCGTAGAAAGTGCAGGTTCCCGGCCCGTGATAGGATTTTGATTCCGCTTCGAGCAGTTCGGCCCGTCCCGCCTTGCCCTCGGCATAGAGCTGGCGGATCTTGGCTTTTTCGTCGTTCGGAATGCCGGTCGTCATCGGCCCGGCCGGGATGAAGACCGCCGGCAGATGGCCGAAGGTCAGCGCCGCGATCACCAGTCCAGGCACGATCTTGTCGCAGACGCCGAGATAGACGGCGGCATCGAACATGTTGTGCGACAGGCCGATTGCCGCGGCCATGGCGATCACGTCGCGCGAGAACAGCGACAGCTCCATTCCGGGCTGGCCCTGGGTGACGCCGTCGCACATCGCCGGCACGCCGCCGGCCACCTGGGCGATGCCGCCGGCCTCGCGCGCCGCATCCTTGATCAGCCTCGGAAACGTCTCGAAAGGCTGATGCGCCGACAGCATGTCGTTATAGGAGGTGATAATGCCGAGATTCGGCACCCGGTCGCCGCCAAGCGCCACCTTTTCGGAAGGGCTGCAGACGGCAAAGCCATGGGCCAGGTTGCCGCAGGACAGCACGGCCCGGTTGGCGGTGCGGTTCGAGGCTTCGGCGATGCGGCCGAGATAGGCCTCGCGACCGGGCTTGGAGCGCTCACGGATGCGCTGGGTGATGGCTTCGATATCGCGTCTTGCGGTCATGGCGGTCGGTCCTTTCAGGCGAGGTCCCGCAAACACCTTCCGGCTGTTGCCGGGACCTGCAGCCAAGTTGAGATCAGGGTGCCCAGAAAACCTCTACGGGCTTTTGAGTGGCATCGAGCACGGCGCGAATGGGCTTTCGTGTTCCAGTTCCAAGCGCGGCCTCGAATGCGCTGCGTTTTTCCGCGCCCTCGATATGCAGCGCGATGAAGGCGGCTTTGATGATCCGCGCCAGTGACAGCGTCAGCCGTGGCTCGCCGGCGCTTGCCGCATGAACCGGAAGCACGACCCTTTGCGACGACGGATCGAGCAATCTTGCCAGGTTCTCGGCATCCGGAAAGAACGAGGCGGTGTGGCCATCAGTTCCCATGCCGAGCACAACGACGTCGAGTGGCCAGGGCAGCACTTGCAGTGCCTCGCTGTCGGAGACCGCTGCACCCTCGATACTTGCCGCGGCGTGGTAGAGCGGCACGAAATTCGCGGCGGCGGCCGCGTTCTGCAGCAGGTTGGCGGCAACCAGGCCGGCATTGGAGCGCGGCGATGAGGGCGGCACGAAGCGCTCGTCGACCAATGTTATCGTCACCTTTTCCCAGGCGATCGGAACGGTCGAAAGCGCCGCGAAGAATTTCGCCGGCGTCGTGCCGCCCGAGACCGCAAGCAGCGCCGTGCCGCGCTCGGCGATCGCCTTTGACAGACGGCCGGCGACGTGGCCGGCAAGCGCTGTCGCCAACTCCTGGCGTCCGGCAAATTCGTGCCAGTTGTAGGCGCCGCCTAATTGCTCTCGTGCCATGTCCGCCCGTCGCGTTCGATCAGCGCAATCGAGGCCGAGGGGCCCCATGTGCCGGCGGTGTAGCCTTGCGCCTCTTGCCTGCCGCTCTCCCAGGCGTCCTGGATCGGGTCGATCCATTTCCACGCCGCCTCGACCTCGTCGCGGCGCATGAACAGCGTCTGGTTGCCACGGATGACGTCCATGATCAGCCGCTCATAGGCATCGGGGGCGCGGCCGTCGAAGGATTGCGCAAAACTCATGTCGAGCGGAATCTGGCGCAGTCGCATGCCGCCCGGCCCCGGGTCCTTGATCATGATGAACTGCTTGACGCCCTCGTCGGGCTGCAGCCTGATGACCAGCTGGTTGGCGGAGATCGGCCCGGCGCTCTCGCCGAAGATCGAATGCGGGATCGGCTTGAATTCGATGACGATCTCCGAAACGCGCGTCGCCAGCCGCTTGCCGGTTCGGAGGTAGAACGGCACGCCCGCCCAGCGCCAGTTGCCGATCTCGGCCTTGAGCGCAACGAAAGTCTCGGTGTTGCTGTTCTTGCCGAGTTCCTCGACATAGCCTTTCACCGGCCCGCCGGCCGAGGCGCCGGCACGATACTGCCCGCGCACCGTGTGCTTCGGTGCTTCGTTGCCGTTGATGCGCTTCAGCGCCCGCAGCACCTTCAGCTTTTCGTCACGGACGGCATCGGCGTCCATCGACGACGGCGCCTCCATCGCGACCAGGCAGAGCAGCTGCAGCATGTGGTTCTGCACCATGTCGCGCAATGCGCCGGCCTTGTCGTAATAGGTGACGCGGTCTTCCAGGCCGACAGTCTCGGCCACGGTGATCTGCACATGATCGACATTGGCGGAATTCCAAAGCGGCTCGTAGAGCGCGTTGGCAAAACGCAGCGCCATCAAATTCTGGACCGTCTCCTTGCCGAGATAGTGGTCGATGCGGAAAATCTGGCTTTCATGGAAGTCGTCGCCGACCAGGTCGTTGAGCGCGCGCGCCGAAGCGAGATCGCGGCCGATCGGCTTTTCCAGCACGATGCGCGAATTCGGCGTGATCAGCCCGTGCTCCTTCAGCTTGTGCGAGATGTCGCCGAACAGCGCCGGCGCCACAGCCAGATAGAAAGCGCGGATGTGTTCGCTGTCGCCGATCGCCTTCTTCAGCCTGTCGAAGCCGGCACCTGTGGTTGCATCTGCCGGGATATAGGAGAGCCGCGCGAGGAACGTCTTCAGTTCCGTGGCGTCGATATCCTCCGGTTTCACATGATCGGCAATCGCCTGCCTGGCGAACGACTGGAATTCCTCGTCGGTCATCTTCGAACGCGATGTGCCGATGATGCGCGTCGGCTCGGAAAACTGGTGGTCGCGCTGCCGGTGGTACAGCGACGGCAGAAGCTTACGTTCCGAGAGGTCGCCGGTGCCGCCGAAAATGATGAAGTCGAAAGGGTCGACGGGAATGATCTGGCTGGTCATGGTCTGTCCGCTGTGACGCCGGTCGCGATAACGCGGCTGATATAATCTAATCGATTTAAACTTGCCAGTGCCATTGCGTCACATCCGCGTGTGCTCTTGACACCGGCGCTGGCCGGAGGCTTGTCGGCAAGCGATGCTTCCGGAGCCTTCGCAGTTGCAGCATAGAGCCGGATGGCAGCGAAAGCCAAAGGAGAAATCGTCGATGGACGCACATCTTTCGATGGCCTGGCCAAACGCGTCATCGATCGCTTTCAACGATGAGTGAGAAAAGCATGCGCCTCAAAAATAAGGTCGCAATCATCACTGGCGCTGCCTCGGGCTTTGGCGAGGGCATGGCCAGGCGCTTTGCCGAGGAGGGCGCGCGGGTAGTCGTCGCCGATCTGAACGCCAAGGGCGCAGAGCGCGTTGCCGGCGAGATCGGCGAAAAGGCGATCTGGACCCAGACCGACGTCTCGCTGCGGTCCGAATTCGACGACATGGTCCATGCCGCAATGAGCGCCTTCGGCCGCATCGACATCATGGTCAACAACGCGGGTTACACCCATCGCAACGGTGACATGCTGGAAGTCGACGAAGCGACCTTCGACCTGATCACATCAGTCAACATGAAGGCGATCTACCACGCAGCGCTTGCAGTGGTGCCGGTCATGGAACGGCAAGGCGGTGGCGTCATCCTGACGACGGCCTCCACCGCCGGTATCAGACCGCGGCCCGGCCTCACCTGGTACAATGCATCGAAGGGCTGGGCGATCACCGCGACCAAATCGATGGCGGTGGAACTCGCGCCGAAGAACATCCGCGTCAACTGCCTCTGCCCAGTTGCCGGCGAGACCGGCATGCTCGCGAAATTCATGGGCGCCGACACACCCGAGATCCGCGAGAAGTTCCGCGCGTCGATCCCGCTCGGCCGGCTTTCGACGCCGCTCGACATAGCCAATGCCGCGCTTTGGCTTGCTTCGGACGAAGCGGCTTTCATCACTGGCGTGGCGCTGGAAGTCGACGGCGGACGTTGTATTTGAACGGCCGGGGCCTCCGGCGGAGGACTGGCTGACGGCGAGCGACCCGCAATCGCTCTGCCGGCCCTACGCCCCGGTTTTGACGTAGCTCTTGTAAATCCAGCCGCGCTTGCCGTTGTAGACGATCTGGCACCATTGCTTGCAGCTCATCACCTGCACCGAGGTCTTGGCCGGCACGGTGAGAATGGCGGCCGCATTCTTTTTTGGGCCGGTGCGCATGGTGACGGATCTCAGGATGCGTCCGGTACCGGCAGTATTGGCTCTTCCGGAATTTGCCTTGGTGCTGTTGTCGTCTTCGCTCGAAGTCTGCGTCGGCAGTTGCGGCTTGGGCGTGGGGATGGCGGCGGTCTGCGCGCCATCGGGCCCGCTGTTTTTCGTTGAGCTGCCGGGAGCCGCGACTTTGGCAAACAATGCCGCAGCATCGGGTTTTGCTGCCGGGTCGGCGAATGCCACCGAAGCAGACGATTTATCGGTCGCCTGCTCGGTCTGGCTTGCCAGCTGGTCGGATGCTGCCGTGGCGGCGGCCGATGCCGTCTTTGGCCCTGTCCAGCGCGGATCGTTGGGAGCCAGCGCTGGTATCTCGGCTTCCGCTGCGGCCACCGCTGGGGAAACCGCATCTGCCTTGCCCGTCGTCCGCGGCGCCGCAGCAACCTTGGCAGGCATGATCTTCGTCGTCTTGACCGGGATGGTCGGAACGATCTGCTCAGGACTTGCGGCCGCTTGTCGCTCATTTGCCGGCAATGCCAGCCACAGTGCCACCGCGGCAACGCCGAGCAGTGCGACCGTGCCAAGCGCGGCTATCACCAGATGCGCGTTCGACCGGACCCCGTGCCAGAACGTCGGCCGCATATCGTAGCCGAATTGCATCGCAAGGCGCCGTCGTTCCGGCGCGCCGAAACTGAAGGGCTCTCTCACACTTGCCACCTCCATTTGCGGGCCAATGTTCTTACGACCCATGCCGGAGAGCCGGCATTTCGATCGGCATCGGTCCCAAACCAAAAGCGGGCAGGCCCGCAAAAATTCCCCGTTCAGCTGCCCACGAGCATCATCTTTCGCCCGCGATTGTGGCATCACTGCGCCCTTGGCGGGAATTCTGCGCCCTGGTTAAGGATTCTGCAACGTCTGGTTAGATCCTGTCCCGCAACGCGTACCAGTTGAGCGCAAGGAAGAGCAGTGGCGCGCGCAAACGCCGGCCGCCGGGGAAGGGTGGAATTTTCAGGTCCTCGATCAGCTTCAGACGGTCGCGGTTGCCGGCGACCGTCTCGGCATAAAGCTTGCCGAAAAAGTTCGACAGCATGACGCCGTGGCCGGAATAACCGCCGATCGAAATCACATTGGGCATCACTTCGCGCACGAACGGCTTTCTCGGCACGGTGATGCCGACATAGCCGCCCCAGCCATGGGTGATCTCGACGTCGTTCAGTGCCGGATAAATCTCGGCAATCTGCCGGCGGATGTGGATGTGGATGTCCTTGGGATCGTTGACCGCATAGATCTCGCGCCCGCCAAACAGCAGCCGCCCATCCTTCGATTTGCGGAAATAGCGCACGACAAAGCGCGAATCGTCGACCGCCTCGCCACCCGGCAACACTTTGGAATCGGCTCCCAGCGGTATAGTCGCGCCGATGAACGAGCCGATCGGCATGATATGCGCGGCACTCACCGGTTCGAGCGTGCCGCCATAGGCATTGACCCCGATCAGGCATTTAGCGGCGGTGATCGTGCCCTTCGGCGTCGCAACCCTGACCTTGCCGCCGCCGGAGGTGATGCCGGTCGACGGCGTCTGCTCGAAAAGCTTTGCGCCGGCCTCTGCCGCCACCTTTGCGGTGCCGATGACCAGTTTCAGCGGATGGATGTGGCCGGTGCCGGTGTCGCGGGTGCCGCCGAAATAATGCGTCGAGCCCAGCCGCTCGGCTGTCTCCGCGGCATCCATGAATGAGATGTGCGGATAGCCGAAACGGCTCGCCATGATCTCGGCATGCGCCTTGTAGTCGTCGACATAGCGCTTCTTGTGCGCCACCGACATCTGGCCGGGCATATAGTCGATCTCGATCTGGTGCATCGCGGCAAAGTCGAGCAGATGCGCCTTGGCCTTTTCGGCCAGGTCGAACAGTGCCTTGGCGCGGGAAAAGCCGTATTCCGCTTCCAGTTCCTCTGCCCAGGCCCGTTGTCCGGTGCCGAGCTGGCCACCATTGCGGCCCGATGCGCCGTCACCGAAACGATGCGTTTCGATAAGCACGACATCCGCGCCTGTCGTGGCGAGATGAGCCGCCGCCGACAGGCCGGTAAAGCCGCCGCCGACAATCACCACATCGCATGTCCGGTCGCCGTCGAGCGCCGGATATTCGGGCCTTGGCCCGGCCGTGTCTTCGTACCAGGAGCGGCCGGGGGAGATTGGGGATTGGTAAGTCATGATGCTCGGCTAGGGCAGTAGGGCAGTAGGGCAGTAGGGCAGTAGGGCAGTAGGGCAGTAGGTGTCTATTCAGCCGACAGCTTGCGGATCAGAAGCCGCAAGAGCTTTCCTACGCTCTCGCTGTGGGGCATCAATGACTCGACCGCCTCGCGAGAGGTAATTCCAACCCTTTGCGCGATTAAAAGGTGTGTCTCCAGTTCCTTGAGTGATCCCTGGGCGATCCTGAGAAACTGCTGGTAGGAAGCTCGGCTTTCTCGGCCGTAACGCTCGGCGATGTTGGCGGGCACCGACGTTGCTGCCCGACGCACCTGACCCGTCAGCCCGTAGATCTCGTCTTTCGGCCAAGTCCTTGTCACCTGGTAGATTGCAACTGTTAGGTCCATGGCTTGCTGCCAAACGATCAGATCCCTGTACGATGCGATCTTGTCCGTCATCCTTGCCCTACTCCCCTACTGCCCTACTCCCCTACTACACATTCAGCAGCAAATACTCCCTCTCCCACGGGCTGATCACTTCCATGAAGGTTTCGAATTCCGCTCGCTTGATCGCCGCATAGGTGGCGGCAAATGACTTGCCGAGCAGCGCGCCGAGTTCTTCGTCTGCCTCGAACAGGTCGACGGCTTCGAGCAGGCTGCGCGGCAGGTCGATCTGGTCCTCGTTGGCGGTCGTCAGAACCGGCGGCTCGGCCTTGATCTTGTTGGTCATGCCGATCAGTCCGCAGGCAAGCGATGCCGCCAGCGCCAGATAGGGGTTGGCGTCGGAGGAGGGGATGCGGTTTTCGACGCGCCGCGCCGCCGGGTCGGAGCGGGGCACGCGGAAGGCCGTGGTGCGGTTGTCGTAGCCCCATTTGTTGTTGACCGGCGCCGAGGCCGACTGCGTCAGCCGCCGGTAGGAATTGACATAGGGCGCAAACATTACCAGCGCGTTGGGCACATGTTTCTGCATGCCGCCGATGAAGTGGAAGAAGGCGTCGGTCTCCGAGCCGTCCTCCGCCGAAAAGACGTTCTTGCCGGTCTTCTTGTCGATGATCGACTGATGGATATGCATGGCCGAACCGGGCTGCCCTTGGATCGGCTTGGCCATAAACGTGGCGTAGATCTCGTGCTTGAGCGCCGCCTCGCGGATGGTTCGCTTGAACATGAACACCTGATCGGCGAGCTCGATCGGATCGCCGTGACGCAGATTGATTTCGAGCTGGCCGGCGCCCTCCTCGTGGATCAGCGTGTCGATCTCCAGGCCCTGGCTTTCGGAGAAATGGTAGATGTCGTCGATCAATTCGTCGAATTCGTTAACCCCGGCGATCGAATAGCCGGCGCCGCCGCCGATCGGCCGCCCCGATCGACCTACCGGCGGGGTCAGCGGATAGTCCGGATCGGGGTTCTTGCGCACCAGGTAGAACTCGATCTCGGGTGCCACGACCGGCCTCAGTCCACGCTTGTCATAGGCGGCAAGCACGCGCTTCAGCACGTTGCGCGGCGTGAACTCGACCGAGCGGCCGTCCTGATGGACGAGGTCGCAGATAACCGCCGCAGTAGGGTCCTCCTCCCACGGCACCACCGTCAGCGTCGAGAGGTCAGGCATCAGCTTGAGGTCGCCGTCGTCCTCCGGATAGTGGAAGCCGTTGCCGTCCTCCGGATAGCCGCCGGAAATCGTTGTCATGAACACCGCCGAAGGCAGCGCCAGCGAGGTGTTGGAGGTGAACTTCTTCGATGGCATCATCTTGCCGCGCGCAACCCCGGCCTGGTCGGGTGTGATGCATTCGATATCTTCGATGCCGCGCCATTCCAGCCAGGCGCTGACTTCCTTCCAGTTCTTGACGCCACGTTGGTTTTTCACGAAGGCAGGCGTGCGGGCGCGTCCTCCGCGGCTCGACGGACGGACTTCCTTTTTTGCAGGCGGCATCAATCACCAGATTTGTTGCAGATTGTGGAGTATAGCCGTTGCCGGCGACGAAAGGGAAGGGGAGCCGGCTGGCGTCCGCCTCGACTAGCCGGGGAAACACAACGACTTCCGGATAAAAACATCCTGGTCTAGGGTCGGCGTCCCGCAACGCCGCAATTGAAGACGTCGAATGCAACACAGCCGCAAACTGACAACGATCGGCTTCGATGCCGACGACACGCTGTGGCAGAACGAACAGTTCTTCCGCGTGACCGAGAAGCGCTTTGCCGCACTGCTCGCCGATCACGCCGAGGAGGACCGGATTTCAGCAAGATTGCTGGAGGCCGAGAAGCGCAACCTCGCGGTCTACGGCTTCGGCATCAAGGGGTTCACGCTGTCGATGATCGAGACGGCGATCGACGTCACCGACGGCCAGGTGCGGGCCTCGACTATCGCCGAAATTCTCGCCGCGGGCCGCGAGATGCTCAGCCATCCGATCGAGCCGCTTCCGCATGCGCGCGAAACCGTGGAAAAGCTGGCCGGCGCCTACCGCCTGGTGCTGATCACCAAGGGCGACCTGTTCGACCAGGAACGCAAGCTCGCGCAATCCGGGCTGGGCGAGCTGTTTGATGCCGTCGAGATCGTCAGCGACAAGAGCGCGGCCACCTATAGCCGCATCTTCAGCCGCCACGGCGACGGCCCGGAAAAGGGCATGATGGTCGGCAACTCGCTCAAATCGGACGTCGTGCCGGCCATCGAAGCCGGCAGTTGGGGCATCCACGTTCCGCATGATCTGACCTGGGTGCTGGAACATGTCGAGCCGCCGGTCTCGGCACCACGCTTTCGCCAGATAGCCAATCTCGGTGAACTGCCGGGCTTGATCGAGCGTATCGGCGAGATTGATTGATCAGATCGGCAGCCGAGGCATCACGGTAGGCGTCAATTGCGGCTAATTGCGATCAGCCGGTCGATCACCGGCTGCAGCCGTTCGGTGGTGATCGGCTTGACGACCACTGCATCGATGACGCTGGACAGGCCCAGGCTCTCCGGCGTGCCGGTCTTGACTGAAAGCAGGATCACCGACGGAAGCGATCTGCCTGACGCCCTTCGCAGTGCATCGATACCCGACAGCAAGGCGTCGCAGTCCCCATTCTCCGCACCGCCGTCGAGAACGACAGCCCCGGGAATCAGCGCGTGCAAGGCCTTTGCCGCGCTTTCGGGAGATTCCGAGATCGGTTTGAGGCCGGACCGCTCCACGATTTTTGAAACCACGATGCGGTTGATCGGTGATTTTCCGACCACCAGCACCCGCGAGAAATCCGGGAGCATCCGCGTCTCCACGTCCCGGCTGACGAAAGGCAGCTGTTTTGCAGTCTCGATGTCGCGATTCGCAGGGCACATGGCGGGGCAGGCCGTTGTTCAATGTTTCAATGCAGGGTTGAAACTCGAGAGGTAATTGGCGTGAGATCACTGCTCATGTCAAGCTCAAATGGCGTATCAGGAGAATATCGCAAGAAATATTAAAATTAAAATTAAATGCTTTTCTTTGCCGCCGCTCGAAAGGAGAAGTCGCCACCACAACCGGGCAGGCTCAGCTAAGTTTGGCTGTGCAGCGCGAACGCGTCAACTAGCAGCTATAGCCAGATTGACGAAAGGTTGGATGAAGTCGAGGCAAGTCTGTCGCAAGCTTGTCGCATCGCCTCGCCGGACTACCCTTCCTCGTTGGCTACGCACGTCTCTTTGATCGACGGGAGATGACAATGGAACTCGTGACTCACAAGAAATTCAAAAATGGCCGGTTGATGCCATGGGGAAAGGGTACGGTCGTTACCGGCGCGAAGGGGTTTGTCCACCTTTCCGGAAACACCGCGACGGCCGAGGACTACGATCCGATCGGCAAAAGCGGCGGCGGCGCCATTGGCGATGCAGCGGCACAGTGGCGCACAATTCTCACCAATATCAAATCAGACCTGGAGGAGCTTGGCAGTGCGCTCGAGCATCTCATCAGGCTGACCTTCTTCGTTAAGGGACCGTTTCCCGATGGCGGCGTTCTGAGCTCTCCCAATTTTCGCCTGGACGTCTTGGACGAATTCTTTGCGGTGCACTGCCCGAAGCACTGCAGCTACAACAACCCGCCGCCCTCGGAAGTTATTGGCGTTGCAGCGCTTGCGCAGCCTGATCTTGTCATTGAAATCGTTGCACTAGCGGCTCTGCCGGATTAGGCAGGGCCGCTGCCTGCGAGGTGCGATAGCCCGCGTTCAAAAAAGGCGCGGTGCGGTAGAATTCATCAGTCGTGGCTCCGCTGCGTGACGATGACCGGGATCAGCAGATCGCCCCAATTGCCGTCGCCGCCATGGTGCCGTGCCGAGCGCACCAGTTCGACCGAGACGCCGGCCTCGACCGCCTTCATCACCGACTGATTGAGCCTGTGCAGATCGTTCGCCAGCATGCGGATGGTCGCCTGCTGGTCGACATTCATGCTGGTGGCCTGCTCTTCGGCCCGTTCCTTGACGCGGCTTATCGATGCCATTGGTCTTCTCCCTGTGTTGCCATGCCTGTTGTGTTGCCATGCCCGCTTGGGCGTTCCCTCTGTTTGTCTGCTGTCCCGCTATTCCGCCGCCGGCCTGAATTGGGCGTGCTCGGTCGATCCATGCATGGCCGTGGTCGAAGAACGGCCACCGGTGATCGCCATCGAGACGGCGTCGAAATAGCCGGTGCCGACCTCGCGCTGGTGCTTGGTGGCGGTGTAGCCATTGGCTTCCGCGGCGAATTCCGCCTCCTGCAGTTCCGCATAGGCTGCCATCTGCCGCTCCTTGTAGCCGCGAGCGAGCTCGAACATGCCGAAATTGAGCTGGTGGAAGCCGGCCAGCGTAATGAACTGGAACTTGTAGCCCATGGCGCCGAGTTCCTTCTGGAACTTCGCTATCGTCGCGTCGTCGAGATTCTTCTTCCAGTTGAAAGACGGCGAGCAATTATAGGCAAGCAGCTTGCCTGGATGATGCTTGCGCACACCCTCGGCAAACGTCCTGGCCTGCGCCAGATCTGGCTTTGAAGTCTCACACCAGATCAGGTCCGCATAGGGCGCATAGGCGACGGCGCGGGCGATGCAGGGCTCGATGCCGTTGCTGACATGGTAGAAGCCCTCCGCAGTGCGGCCGGCGCCATAATCGACGAAAGGTCGGTCGCGTTCGTCGATGTCGGAGGTCAAGAGCTTCGCCGCTTCAGCGTCGGTGCGCGCCACGACCAGCGTCGGCGTGCCCATGACGTCGGCGGCAAGCCGCGCCGCGTTGAGGTTGCGGATGTGTGCGGCGGTCGGGATCAGCACCTTGCCGCCGAGATGGCCGCATTTCTTCTCCGAAGCCAGCTGGTCCTCGTAGTGGACACCGGCCGCACCCGCCTCGATGAATGCCTTCATGATCTCGAAGGCGTTGAGCGGCCCGCCGAAGCCGGCTTCGGCATCGGCGACGATCGGCGCGAACCAGGTGTCGACCGACAGCCCCTTGCCTTCCGAAGTCTCGATCTGGTCGGCGCGCTGTAAGGTGCGGTTGATGCGCTTGACCAGCTCGGGCGCGGCATTGGCGGGATAAAGCGACTGGTCCGGGTACATGGCGGAAGCGGTGTTGGCATCGGCGGCGACCTGCCATCCCGACAGATAGATCGCTTTCAGCCCCGCCCGCACCTGCTGCATCGCCTGGTTGCCCGACATGGCACCCAGCGCGTTGACGAAATCTTCTTCATGGATGAGCTGCCACAGCCGGTTTGCCCCCATTTCGGCGAGGCTCTGCCGGATCTGCACCGAGCCGCGCAGCCGCTTCACCTCCTCCGGCCAATAGGGCCGTTCGATGCCATCAAAGCGACCTTGCGGCGCCGACGGGACAAGGTTGTAAAAGTCGGTCATTGGTCACTCCAGGCGGTTTTGATGCCGGTTTTCGGAAGGCGTCGCAGAGGAAAAATGCGTGCCCCATGTGTGACATCATTTACATGCCGGCACGACGCAAGCGAGGTAAACCTCCAGGTTAGCCAGAAAATAAGAGAAAACCTGTGTTGTGTTTGACGGATGAGAGCTGTAAATTTGTCATGATTGTAAAACGCCGCCATGCCATCAGCGGATGTAAATTTCTGTCAAGGGCAGTCGATTGGCCGACCACAAAATCTTTGCCGGGCCGCGCATTCGTCGCATCCGCAACGCCAAGGGGCTGACCCAGACGGCGATGGCCGAAGGGCTCGGCATCTCGCCGTCCTATCTCAATCTCATCGAGCGCAACCAGCGGCCGCTGACGGTGCAACTGATCCTGAGGCTGGCAACCGTCTACAAGGTCGACCCACATGAATTGCAGGGCGAGGCGAGGGGGTCGGTCGCCGATTTGAAGGAAGTGTTTTCAGATCCGTTGCTGGCCGGCGAACTGCCGGGCGACCAGGAACTCATCGAGCTTGCCGAGGCGGCGCCAAATGCTTCCGCCGCTGTCATAAAGCTGTTTCGCGCCTATCGCGAGCAGGCCGAGCGATTGTCGGATATCAACGAGCTGCTCGCGCGTGAGGGCAAGGCCACCGCCCTCTCCGGTGCCAGGCTGCCGATCGACGAGGTGCATGAGATTTTCGAACGCCGGCCGAACCATTTTGCCGCGCTCGAAGAGGAAGCCGAGGCATTCACGTCGGTGCTCGATCCCGGCGACGATCTGTTCAGTGCGTTGAAGGCTTGGCTGCGGCGTGAATTCGGCATCGTCGTCAAGGTACTGCCGGTCGCCACCATGCCCAACTGGCGGCGTCGCTATGACCGTCACTCGCAGCGCCTGTTCCTGTCCGAGCGGCTGTCGCCATTCGATCAACTGCGCGAGGTGGCGATGGAGGCCTGCCTGATCCGCATGAGCGTCGCTGTCGCCGCCGAGATCCAGGTGCTGAAGCTGACCACCGACGAAGCCCGCCGGCTGGCGCGTTTCGAGCTCGGCCGCTATGCCGCGCACGCGCTGATGATGCCCTATCAGCCTTTTCATGCGGCGGCGGTCCGCGCCCGCTATGACATCGACATGTTGCGGTCGCGCTTCGGCGTTTCGTTCGAGCAGGCGGCCAACCGGCTGACCACCCTGCAGCGGCCGGGTGCGCTGGCTGTGCCGTTCTTCATGCTCGAGGTCGACAATGCCGGCAATCGCTTCCGCAAGGCGGGCAGCCACGGCTTTCCGCAAAGCCGCTTCGGCGGCGGCTGTCCGAAGCTGCCGGTCCATGCCGCCTTCGCTCAGCCCGGCCAGATCCTGGTCGAGGCAGTGGAAATGCCAGATGGCGCAGCGTTTCTCTGCATTGCCCGCACGCTCGAGGGGCCGCAGGGCTCGTTTGCCGAGCGCCCGCGGCGCACGGCGCTGTTGCTCGGCTGCGACATCGGTTTTCGCGACGAGGTCGTCTATGGAGCGGCATTGCCGGGGCCGGCCGCCATCGGCAAGACCGGACAGAGCGCCGCTGCGCTGGCTACGCCGGTCGGCCCTGCCTGCCGGCTGTGCGAACGCATCGGCTGCCTCGCCCGCGCCGAGCCACCCGTTACACGTCCGCTCGGCCTCGACGAGATGGTCACGGGACTGTCGGCGTTCGATTTCCAGTGATTCGGCTCCAGCAATATTGCGGCTGAATCTTCGACCAAAGGACCTCATCTGTTCCTGCGGCGGCAACCAGTAAGCTGGTTCGCGGTTGCCGGCCAAAATATTGGTTCGGCCAAAATATTGATTCAGCCGAATATTGATTCAGCATTGACGGTACGGTATCAAAAAAAAGAACTGCGCAACGGTCGGGGGATCAATGATGGGCAGGACAGTTTTTTGGCTTGGCTTGGCGCTCGCGTTTTCCCCCGATCCCGCATTGGCTGAAAAGTCCTCGGATTTCTTCAAGTCCTATCAACAGTATAATGATGCCGGCAAGGCGTTCCTGGACAAGATCGATCCGAAGACCGGCGCGATAAATCTTGCCGAAGGCATCCATCTCGACCTCAAGGACAAGTTCTATTTTCTGGACAAGAAGGACACGCTCTCCGTCCTCACCGAAGCCTGGGGCAATCCGCCCGACTCTGGTTCCGATGCCCTCGGCATGATCTTTCCAGTCTCCCATGATCCCATTGCCGACAACAATTGGGGGATAGAGCTGCGCTGGGAAAAGATCGGTTACGTCGACGACAGCGACGCCGCGTCCATCGATTACAATGAACTGCTGCGCAACATGCAGTCAGACACTCTGTCCGGCAACGATCAGAGGGTAAAGGATGGCTATGCGCCCATTACGCTGATCGGCTGGGCGTCGCCGCCGGTTTATGACGCGGCCCACAAGCGCCTGCACTGGGCCAAGGAGCTGCAATTTGGCAACGATGCCGCCCATACGCTCAACTACGACGTCCGTTTCCTTGGCAGGGAGGGCGTCTTCGTGATGAGCTATATCGCGACGGTGGAACAATTGCCGGAGATAAGGCAAAGCCTGGATGAAGTGCTTGGCCTCGCGGACTTCAATACCGGCAAGACATACGCTGATTTCGTGCCGGGCGTCGATACTGTTGCGGCGATTGGCGTCGGTGGCCTGATTGCCGGCAAGCTGGCGGCGAAAGCAGGTTTTCTGGTCGTGGCGCTGATCGCGCTGAAAAAGTTTGGCCTGCTCCTGCTGGTTCCGCTGGCCGGTCTCTGGCGCTTTATCCGCGGCAATAGGGGCACGTCGTAAAGCCATCGTCGACCGGTCGCCTCGGATCATCGCCGGGCGAGGGCGATGCGCCCTCATCAGTGCGCCAAACGGAACATCGAACTGGATCACGCCCGGCCTTCTGCTTTGCGTTACGCGAATGAGGCACGTCTCTGTCGTCCATTGCACATCGTGCTGCTCCGAATTCGCCGACAGTCATACCCATGACCGATACCGCATCATCTCCGGTTGCCGCTTCGCCGATCGTGTCGCCGCAAGGCGAACGCGTCGGCTTCCTGCTGGTATTCCTGTCGGCGTTGATGTGGAGCTTCGGCGGCAGCATTGCGCGCTTCATCGACAACGCCGACAGCTGGACGGTGGTGTTCTGGCGCTCGGTCTGGGCCGCCGCCTTCCTGCTCTGCTTCATGGTCTGGCGCGATGGCTGGCGTGGCACGCTGAAGCTGTTTCGCGGCATGGGCCTGGCCGGCCTTGCGGTGGCGTTCTGCTTCGCCACGGCGTCGACCTCTTTCGTCGTGGCGCTTGCCTATACCACCGTCGCCAACATCCTGTTGATGCAGGCCGGCGTGCCGCTTCTGGCGGCGCTGTTTGCCTGGGCGCTGTTTCGCGAACGGGTGGCGGTGGCGACCTGGGTGGCGATCGCCGCCGTTATTGTCGGCGTCGCCATCATGGTGTCGGAATCGCTCGATGGCGCGGTGTCGCCAATCGGCGACGGGCTGGCGCTGCTCATCGCTGTCATGTTCTCGATCGCCACCGTCATCACGCGCCGCTTTGCCCATGTGCGCATGACGCCGGCGACCTGCCTCGGCACGATGCTGGCGGCCGCCTTTGCGGCATCGCAGGCGTTGGCGCTGGGCGTCTCCAGCCACGATATGGGCTTCCTCTTTGCCTTTGGCGTGATCAATCTGGGACTCGGTCTCGCCTTCTTCGCCACCGGTGCCCGGCTTGTTCCGGCCGCTGTGGCGGCGCTGCTCGGCACGTTCGAACCGATCCTTGGCCCGATCTGGGTCTGGCTCATTCATTCCGAGGTGCCGTCGGCGCGGACCATCGTCGGCGGTGCCGTCGTCGTCACCGCGCTCCTCGTCCATATCGGGCTCGAGTTCAAGCGCCAGACGCGGCCCGCGCGAGCGGGCGTCATCGGTGTGCCGTCACCTAATTGATGCAGTGCGCGCGTCAAAGCGAGATGAACCATTGACAACGTCGCAGCCGCGCGGGCAGGCTGCGATCACGGCAACAACAAGACAGGCGTATCTTGCCAAGTCTCCATGCCGGCCGCATTGAGGCCGGACAATATCGTCGTCTCCCTGCCCGCGCCGTAGCGAAAGCTTCCGACGGCGTCGGAACACCACCAACGCCACGCCAGGTCTTCGCTGTCGGCTCGCCGCCGAACCATAATGGCGCCGGCAATTCGCGCTTGTCGCCTGCCTGCAAGCCCAATACCTTGAAGCAAATGCCCAGCCGCGCGGACGCCGCGACGAGCTGGCGACGGAACACTCATCAAAGGAGAATAGCATGACCCGCAAAGCGCTCTGGCTTTCGGCGACTTCGGCGTTTCTGGCAGTTTTTACCTTTGGCGCGCATGCCGAGGATCGCGTCGTCAACGTCTTCAACTGGTCGGACTATATCGACAGTTCGATCATCGACGACTTCACCAAGGAAACCGGCATCAAGGTCGTCTACGACACTTTCGATTCCAACGAGATCCTGGAAACGAAACTGCTCGCCGGCGGCAGCGGCTACGATGTCGTCGTGCCCAGCGGCAATTTCCTTGCACGCCAGATCCAGGCGGGTGTGTTCCAGAAGCTCGACAAGTCGAAACTGCCGAACATTTCAAATATGTGGGACACGGTCATGGAACGGACCGCCAAATATGATCCCGGCAACGAATATTCGATCAACTACATGTGGGGTACGGTCGGCATCGGCTACAACATCAAGAAGGTGCAGGCAGCGCTCGGCACCGACAAGATCGACAGCTGGGACGTGTTCTTCAATCCCGAAAGCCTGGCCAAATTGAAGGACTGCGGCGTCTATGTACTGGATTCGCCGGCCGACATCATACCGGCGGCACTGAAATATCTGGGCCTCGATCCGAACAGCACGTCGCCCGATGAGATTGCCAAGGCCGAAGAAACCTTGCTGAAGGTCCGGCCCTATATCCGCAAGTTCCACTCCTCCGAATACATCAACGCCCTGGCCAATGGCGACATCTGCCTGGCGGTCGGCTGGTCGGGTGACGTCTTCCAGGCCCGCAACCGCGCGGACGAAGCCAAGCAGGGTGTCGAGATCGGCTACTCCGTGCCGAAGGAAGGTGCCCAGATGTGGTTCGACCAGATGGCGATCCCGGCCGGTGCAGCGCATGTCGCCGAAGCGCATGAGTTCCTGAACTACATGATGAAGCCCGAAGTGATCGCCAAATCGTCGAACTATGTGCTCTATGCCAACGGCAACAAGGCTTCGCAGCAGTTCATCGACAAGGCGATCCTGGAAGATCCGGCGATCTATCCGGATGCAGCCACCTTGCAGAAGCTCTACACCGTATCGCCTTACGATCCCAAGACCCAGCGCATCATCACCCGCACCTGGACCAAGATCGTCACCGGCCAATAGCAATCTGACCAGGCTCCGGCAGCCGTTGCCGGAGCCGCTTTCTCATGGGGCAAGCAGCAGGACGGAGTGGGACATGAAATCGCTTGGCAGCATCCGCAGGGATTTTGCGCCATGGAACGATCCGAACGCCAAGCCATACATCCAGTTCGACAACGTCACCAAGAAATTCGGTGAGTTCACAGCGGTCAACAACCTGTCGCTGACCATTTTCGAACGCGAATTCTTTGCCTTGCTGGGGGCCTCAGGCTGCGGGAAATCGACACTGCTCAGGATGCTTGCGGGCTTCGAGGAGCCGACCGCCGGCCGCATCCTGCTCGACGGCCAGGATCTGCGCGGCATTCCGCCCTACCGGCGGCCGGTCAACATGATGTTCCAGTCCTACGCCTTGTTTCCGCACATGACGGTCGAGAACAATATCGCCTTCGGCCTCAAGCAGGAAGGCATGGCCAAGGCCGACATCGACAAGCGCGTCGCCGAGATGCTGAAGCTGGTCAAGCTCGAGCAGTTCGCCAAGCGCAAACCGCACCAATTGTCGGGCGGCCAGCGCCAGCGCGTCGCACTCGCGCGCTCGGTGGCCAAGCGGCCGAAAGTCCTGCTGCTCGACGAGCCGCTTGGCGCGCTGGACAAGAAGCTGCGCGAGGAGACCCAGTTCGAGCTGATGGACCTGCAGCAGAACCTCGGCCTCACCTTCGTCGTCGTCACCCATGATCAGGAAGAGGCGATGACGATGGCCGACCGCATCGCCATCATCGACAAGGGCGAGGTGATGCAGGTGGCGACGCCGGCCGAGGTCTACGAAGCGCCGGGTTCCCGCTTCGTCGCCGGCTTCGTCGGCAATGTGAATATGTTCGACGGCAAGATCGCGGCTGGCGAGGCCGGCAGCGCGAGCATCGATGCCGGCAACGGCATCACCATCCGGACCGAAAATGCCGGCAGTGCCGCCGCCGGAACATCGGTTACCTTCGCCATCAGGCCGGAGAAGATAAAGGTGTCCTCCACGAAACCGGCCGGTGCCGTCAACGCCATCGAGGGCGAGGTCTACGATATAGCCTATCTCGGCGACATGACCGTCTATCACGTCAGGCTGGACGACGGTCAGGTGGTGCGGGCGAGCACCATGAACGCGGCACGCCTCACCGAGGACCCATTGACCTGGAACGACCGCGCCTGGGTTTCTTTCCGCCCCGACGCCGGCGTCGTCCTGACACGGTAGAGACTGATCATGTCCGCTGTCACCGCCGCAACAAGCTCTCCGGCAAGCGCTGCCGGCAAATCCGCCTTGGTCAGGCTGGGAGCGGCGTTCGTTAGCCGGCTCGTCATCATCATCCCCTACCTCTGGCTGCTGTTCTTCTTTCTCGTCCCTTTCATCATCGTCTTCAAGATTTCGCTGTCGCAGACGGCGATCGCCATGCCTCCCTACACGCCGGTGCTCGATTTCCGCGGCGGCATTTCCGGGGTTATCGCGTGGTTTGGCACCCTCAATTTCGACAACTACATCTTGCTGACGCAGGATGCGCTCTACTTCAACGCCTATGTGACGAGCGTCATCGTCGCCGCCATTTCGACCGTCCTGACATTGCTGATCGGCTATCCCATAGCCTATGGCATGGCACGCGCCCCGGCGACGATCCGTCCGACCTTGCTGATGCTGGTGATCCTGCCGTTCTGGACCTCGTTCCTGATTCGTGTCTATGCCTGGATCGGCATTCTCAAGCCCGAGGGCCTGCTCAACGAGCTGCTGCTCGCCACCGGCATCATCAGCCATCGGCTGATCATCCTCAACACCTACACGGCGATCTTCATCGGCATCGTCTACTCCTATCTGCCGTTCATGGTGCTGCCGCTCTATTCGGCCTTGGAGAAGATGGACAATTCGCTGATCGAGGCCGCCAAGGATCTCGGCTGTCCGCCGACCAGCGCCTTCTGGAAGATCACCTTCCCGCTGTCGCTGCCCGGCGTCATCGCCGGCTGCCTTCTGGTGTTCATTCCCGCCGTCGGCGAGTTCGTCATTCCCGATCTGCTCGGCGGCTCGCAGACGCTGATGATCGGCAGGACGCTGTGGAACGAGTTCTTCGGCAACCGCGACTGGCCGGTGTCGTCCGCCGTCGCCGTCATCTTGCTGCTGCTGCTGATCGTGCCGATCATGCTCTTCCAGCGAGCCCAGGCGCGCACCCAGGAGCAGGACCAATGAACGCGACCTGGAGCCGCTTCAACATCATTTCGATCGTGCTCGGCTTTGCCTTTCTTTACCTGCCGATCGTCCTGCTCGTTGTGTTCTCTTTCAACGAATCGAAGCTGGTCACCGTCTGGGGTGGCTTCTCGACGAAATGGTACGTGTCGCTGTTCCACAACCGGGGTCTTATGGACGCCACCTGGGTGACGGCCCGCGTCGGCGTCATCTCGGCAAGCGTGGCGACCGTGCTCGGCACGCTGGCGGCGCTCACCTTGACACGCTACACGCGCTTTCGCGGCCGGCTGCTGTTTTCCGGCATGGTGTTTGCGCCGCTGGTCATGCCGGAAGTCATCACCGGCCTGTCGCTGCTGCTGCTCTTCGTCGCCGTCGGCCTCGACCGCGGCTTTCTGACGGTGACGCTTGCCCACACCACGCTAACCATGTGCTTCGTTGCGGTGGTGGTTCAGTCACGCCTGATCACTTTTGATCGTTCGCTGGAAGAGGCCGCGATGGACCTCGGCGCGCCACCGGTGAAGACCTTCTTCCAGATCACGCTGCCGGTCATCATGCCGGCTATCGTCTCCGGCTGGATGCTGGCCTTCACGCTGTCGCTCGACGATTTGGTTATTGCCAGCTTCACCTCGGGACCCGGCGCCACGACGCTGCCGATGAAGATCTACAGCCAGGTCCGCCTTGGCGTGACGCCGGAAATCAACGCAGCCTGCACCATCTTGATCGCGGTCGTCGCAGTTGGCGTGATCATCGCTTCGCTCGCAAACAAACGCCGCGAGGTGCAGCGCCAACGCGACGAGCAGGCCGCGCAGCGCGGTTGATGCTGCTGCTGCTTACTCTCCCGAAACGCCGCGGCTTATCGGCGAGATGAACGGCGTGCTCCACGTGCCGCCGACGAAGAACGACGACTGATTGGGTCCCTGGCCGTTCGTCTGCGTGGCAGCCTGGCTCGGCTGGACGATGCCGCCGGACAGCGCCAGCCCGCGTCCGGCATAGGATGCGATGCCGGAAAGCCAGATCTTGTATTGCGCGGAATTCACCTCGGCCTTGTCGATGCGCGCCACGCCGTTCGAAATGCTCGCCTTGAGCTCGGCCCCGTCGATCGGCAGCGTTCCGTCCGAGACGTCGTCCAGCGCGAAGAATCCGCCCTGTTCGGTGTGCTTGAGGAACGCCGGCAGGTTAAGCCGGCTCAGCGCACCCGCGCCGAACGTCGCCGACAGCGAGCCATTGGCGTTTTCGAAAATCGAGTCCCAGGTTCTGCCAGGCCCCTTGAGGATGACCGAAACGGTTCCAGTGCCGATCGGCACCAGCCGTGTCATCCCGGCCGCGGTGCCGAAAGCGCCGCCGTCGATATCGGAAGCAAGCAGCCGGATCTCGACTTCCGTGCCGGCGGGCTTGCGGTCGAAACGGACGCTGCTCTGGACGTTGCCGCCAAAGGCGGATGCATCCGAGATGTCGAAGACGGCAAGGCCGTTCTTGACCTGGGCAGTGGCAGCGACGTCGGCAAGCTGGATGGCGCCGGCGGTGGCATGCGCCGCCGACAGCCTGAGATCGAGATTGATCCGGTCGGCGAAGCTCGTATCGATTTCGCCCGGGCCGGTGCCGCCGGCGGATGGTACCGGCGTAAAGGCGGAGAGAAATGATCTGAGGTCGAGCGTATCGAAGGCAAGTGTGCCGGAGATCACCGGCAGTGCCTCACCATAGGTGAAGTCCAGCGCACCCATTCCCGGGTTGTTGTCGAGGGTCAGTGCCGTGTTTTCAAATTTGACTCGCCCGGCCGTCGCCGTGATCTTGCTTGAAACCGAGATCGAGCCGATTGCGGCACCGGGCGCGATGCCGGCCTGCGACCATTCGAGCACGCGTCGGAGCGAAGGTGCGGCGAATTTTGCCTGGCCGTCGAAATAGCCGTTCTCCGACATGCTGGCGCGGCCGTCGAACGAAAAACTGGCCGGTGCCGCCTTGAAGGAAAATGTGGCCGGTGCTGTGCCGCCACCAAACAGCACGAGCGGGTTCGGCGATGCGGCGTCGATGGCAACACTTTCGCCGCGCCATATCCCGGTCGCCGACAGCGTCGCATTGCTGTTCATCGCGGCCCAGTTCGCCTGGCCGCTCAGGCTGCTCAATATCTCCTGGTCCTTGCCGCCGATGGCAGCCACTACGCGGCCGTCCCTGAACTCGACTGTGCCGAACGGATCTGTCGGCAGCTTGCCGAGATCCGGCTTGGCGGGATTTGTGTTGATCACCGCGCGGGCAGCATCGATCGAACGCGTAATGCGCCCGCCGCTGGGAATCGCAGGCAGGAAAAACCCGCTCGCGGTACGCTGAACCCGGATCGTCGGTCGTACCAGCCGCGCCGTCGAAAACACCACATCGCCACGCAGCGCCGCCATCGCTGAGAGGTCGACCTCGACCCGTTCGGCCTCGACCACGGGCGGCGCATCCGTCTCTGTCCATTGCGACAGCGTCACGTCGCTCAGGATCGCCCGGAAATTCGGCCAGACCTCGATACGCGGCGCGCCGTCGATGGTGACCCGGAAACCGCTCCACGCGCTCATTTCCCACGCGATACGGTCGCGTACGATGCGGGTCGAGGCGATCAACGGCAAGGCTGCGACAACCAGCGCGATGACGATGACGGCTGCGCCGATCGCCCATATTCCGCGTCGGATCAAAGGTGATGGCATATCGCCCCGTATGCTTCCATTCCGACAAAATCGCCCGACGGGTGTAACCGACGGCTGACGCATTTCAAGTCTTTATGGCCCGGCGATGGCATTTGCGCACACCCTGACCGGCGCGGTCCAACAAAATCTTGCTCTGCTGCATCGCGATATGCATAAGCGATGCAGCCTACGGAGAAACAATGATGGCTGACGACGCACCGCTCTGGATCCCGACGCAAGAGCAGATCGACGCGGCGCCGATGACCGCCTTCATGAACGCCGCGGCGAACTTAGCCGGCGAGGCTTTCTCCTCCTATACCGACCTGCATCGCTGGTCGATCGATCACCGCGAGACCTTCTGGAGCCTGGTCTGGGACTTTTGTGGCATCGTCGGCGACAAGGGCGAACGCGTGCTAGTCGATGGCGACAAGATGCCCGGCGCGACCTTCTTCCCTGATGCGAAGCTGAACTTCGCCGAGAATCTCCTCAAGAAAACCGGGCTTGGCGACGCAATCGTCTTTCGCGGCGAGGACAAGGTCGAGCGGCGGCTGTCCTGGAACGAGCTGCATGCGCTGACCTCGCGCCTGCAGCAGCTTTTCCTGTCACTCAAGGTGAAGAAGGGCGACCGCATCGCCGCGATGATGCCCAACATGCCGGAGACCGTTGCTGCGATGCTGGCGGCCGCCTCGATCGGCGCGGTCTGGTCGTCCTGCTCCCCAGATTTCGGCGAGCAGGGGGTTCTCGACCGGTTCGGCCAGATCGAGCCTGTCGTGTTCATCGCGCCGGACGGCTACTGGTACAATGGCAAGGCGATCGAAGTCGCCGACAAGATCGCGGCCGTGGCGGGCAAGCTCGCCACCGTCCGCAAAGTCCTCATTGTCGACTATCTCGGCACCTCGCTCGACGTCGCCGCGACCATCGGCAAGGCGGCTGCGCTGGAAGAGGCGCTGTCACCCTTTGCCGCAAGGCCTGTCGCCTACGAAAGGCTGCCGTTTTCGCATCCGCTGTACATCCTGTTTTCATCGGGCACGACCGGCATTCCCAAATGCATTGTCCATTCGGCCGGCGGAACGCTGATCCAGCACGTCAAGGAAGAACGGCTGCATGCCGGCCTGCTCGACGGCGACCGCTTCTTCTACTTCACCACCTGCGGCTGGATGATGTGGAACTGGCTGGTGTCGGGCCTGGCATCGGGCGCCACCTTGCTGCTCTACGACGGCTCGCCGTTCTACCCGGACGGCAATGCGCTGTTCGACTTCGCCGATGCCGAAAAGATGACCTATTTCGGCACCTCGGCCAAATTCATCGATTCCGTGCGCAAGGCCGGCCTGAAGCCGATCCGCACGCATGATCTTTCCAGCGTGCGCACCATCTCATCGACCGGCTCGCCGCTATCGCCGGAAGATTTCCGCTTCGTCTATGAAGGCATCAAGAAGGACGTGCATCTGGCTTCGATTTCCGGCGGCACCGATATCGTCTCCTGCTTCGTGCTCGGCGTGCCGATCGAACCGGTATGGACCGGCGAGATCCAAGGGCCCGGGCTCGGCCTTGCCGTCGATGTCTGGGACGATGACGGCCGCCCGCTCCGCCAGGAGAAGGGCGAGCTCGTCTGCACCAAGGCGTTTCCGGCAATGCCGATCGGCTTCTGGAACGACCCTGACGGCAGGAAATACAAAGCCGCCTATTTCGAACGTTTCGACGATGTCTGGTGCCACGGCGATTTCGCCGAATGGACCGCCCATGGCGGCCTGATCATCCATGGCCGTTCCGACGCCACGCTCAATCCGGGCGGTGTCAGGATCGGCACGGCGGAGATCTACAATCAGGTCGAGCAGATGCCGGAAATCCTCGAAGCGCTGTGCATCGGCCAGGATTTCGACAATGACGTGCGTGTCGTGCTGTTCGTGCGGCTGGCGGCCGGCGTTGAGCTCGACGCCGAGCTGGAAAAACGCATCCGCGCGAAAATCCGCACCGGGGCGAGCCCGCGCCATGTGCCGGCCAAGATCGTCGCCGTCAGCGATATTCCACGAACCAAATCGGGCAAGATCACCGAGCTCGCGGTACGCGACATGGTGCACGGCCGCGCCATCAAGAACAAGGAAGCGCTCGCCAATCCCGAAGCGCTCGAGCTGTTCCGCAGCCTGCCGCAGCTTGCCGACTGACCCCGGGATCCAAGGTGGCGCCGTTTTGAGGTCCCAGGTATCGTTAACAAATTATCTCTTCGGAATTTACCTAGATTTCATGAGTGGTACACATTGGTAAATTTTCCGGCGTGCCGGTAAGGATTTGTTAAGGCCCGGCATCAATAGTCGTGCGTAACTTGAGGGAGAAATCCCGTTCCTCTTAGCCCCGAGAGGATCTGATTCGCTCAAGCCCCGTTGTGACAGCAATTCCAATTTCTCAAGGCGTCCTGTTGGACGCCTTTTTTCTTGCGCAACCATAGCTAACCGGCGAGCACGCGGGTCGAGGGAAAGGCGACTTCGACCAGGGTTCCCTCGCCGGGCGTCGAGTTGATGGTGAACCGGGCCCGGTTCGCTTCGACCATCGCCTTGGTCAGCGGCAGCCCAAGACCCGTGCCGTCGCCACGGCCGCGCTTCAGCGCGTTGATCTGCTTGAACGGCTTCAGCGCCTGCTCGATCTCGGACTGGCTCATGCCGATGCCGGTATCGCGCACGCGCATGACGACATCGCCGGAGATCTCGTAAGCCGTCGACACGATCACCTGGCCGCCAGCCTGCGTGTAGCGGACGGCATTCGACAGGATGTTGAGCGCGATCTGCCGCACGCTGCGCAGATCGGCCACCACTTCCGGCAGCCGCGAGGCGAAGCTGGAGCGGATGATGACGCGTTCCCGGTTGGCTTGCGGCTGCATCATCGCCACGGTTTCGGCCAGCGTGTCGTTAAGCGACACCGCCTCATAGGCCATCTCCTGCTGGCCGGCCTCGATTTTCGAAATGTCGAGCAGGTCGTTGACCAGGTCGAGAACGTGGTTGCCCGAACGGTTGATGTCGCGCAGATAGTCGCGATAACGGTCATTGGCCACCGGCCCGAATTTCTCGTCGACCATTAGCTCGGAAAAGCCGATTATGGCGTTGAGCGGCGTGCGGATCTCGTGGCTAATGCGGGCCAGAAAATCGGTCTTCTGCGACGAAGCGCGTTCGGCGACTGCGCGCGCCTGGGTCAAGTCCTCTTCGGCCCGCTTCCACTGGGTGATATCGCGCACCACCGCACAGAAGCCGCTGTCGTTGGGCAGCCTGCCGATAGTCATGAACAGCGGAATGAAACGCCCCTGCGCCTCGCGCCCGATCACCTCGCGGCCATCGTTCATCACGCTTGCAACGCCGGGCTCCGACAACCCCTCGAGATAGTCACGCGCCGCGCGCTGGCTTTCGATCGCAAACAGCGAGACGAACGGTTTGCCGGTCACCTCGTCGCTGTCGAAGCCGAACAGCGCTTCCGCCGGACGGCTAATTGAACGGATCGTTCCGTTGCGGCCGATCAGCACGACGCCGTCGGTGGCGGTGTCGATGATAGTGCGCATTTCGGCAATACGTGCCTTGAGCTCGGAAACATCCGGCTGCGTTTGGTCTTCGGCGGCGCCATGTGGAATGGCTGCTGCCTCGTCGTCGCCGGAACGACGTACGACCAGCATCAGCGCCTTGCCGTTTCCCCAGGGCACGGAGCGTAAAATCGCATCGATCGGAAACTCCTGACCTTCGCGCGTTTTCAGCCGCAGAGCGCGGTCGCCGCCGTCCGAACTGCCGTCGTCGGCATAAGGGTCGGCAAACAGCGCGCCGAGCCCGCCAGCCTCGTCCAGGGCATTGAGCGTCGCATAGCCGGTCAATCTGAGGAATTCGTCGTTCGCGTAATGCAGCTGGTCGCCGGAATGGATAAGCACCGGCACTGGCAGCTTGCCGAGGATCGAGGTATCCGGCCCCGTGTTGTCCTCTCCGGCAAACGCCGACGGCACGAAGCCGTCGAGTTTGAGCGGTGGTGCCTGCGGCCGCTCGACGGGCGGCACATGGCCGGCAGCGTCGGCTGCGGCTGCGCTGTCCTCGGACCAATCCTCGCTGTCCTCGGCGTCACGGAAGTCTTCGGCCGTCATGCTGTCGTCGTCGCCATCCCGCGGCGCTTCGGCGACGATCGTTCGACGGTTCGTGCTGGGCTCAACGCCTTCCTGCGCCTCATCTCTGGGTTCGCGGTCGGCATAGTCGAGCAGCGATCCGGAAACAGGGCGTGTGACGGGTTCGCCGGCTTGCGCCTCTGCTACCGCCTCATCCGGCTGCTCGCCGTCAAGTCGGGCGAGGTCCTTCTGGTCTTCGGTATCGGCCTCGGGCGGTTCGGCGGCAGCCGCCTCGCTTTCCGGACCTGGTTCCGGCATCTCACCCTTGTCCGTCGGGCCGGCTTCTTTCAGCTTTGGCTCGTCGGCCTTGCCGGCTGCCTCGACTTTCTCAACCGGCTTCTGCTTTCCGGCGCTGGGCTGTTCTTCGGCCGGGGTGCTGTCCTTCTTGAGACGCTCGCCAATCTCGCGAAACGCGCTGCGTTCCAGCGTCGACAGGCCCTTGTCGTTGGCCGGCTGCCGGTGCTCGGCCAGCCGGATCACCTTGTCGGCAAAACGCCGCTCGGGTTTTGGCACGATGGTCAATGCCGGCACTTCGCCCCTGAACGGATCGGCGGGTTTAGGTGTCTCGGGGAGAGGTTCGACGGCTTTCGGCCCGATGGTCGCGGCAGGTTTCTCCTCAGCGACAAGGGCCATGCCGACAGCATCCGGATCGACCACCGCATCGCCGCTCCTGGCCACGCCGAAACCGCGAAAACCTTCGAAAACGCGGCTGCGGCTGTAAACCGGGAGCGCCGCCAGATCGACGGGTATCTTCAGATCGGTGCCGGCGACCGGCCACAGCACGGAGCGGCCGGACCAGGTGTCGCGCCGTTCGAGCAGGCCGGCGATCTCGCCAGAAGCATCGAGGCCATAGGCGGCCGAAACATCCTCGAAGCGGCGGCCGATCACGTCGGCGGCAGGCTTGCCGACGAGTTCGGCAAATTCCGGCGACAGGGCGCTGAAATGGCCCTCCGCGTCGGTACGCCAGACGAAACGCATGGGCGCGGCGGTGCGATCGATCGCCGAAGCGCGGTGTTCGGCCGGCGAGGCGGCTTTGGTGGCTTTTGCGGCGCTTTCCGGCGAAGTATCCGGGCTGGCCTGCGAAGCGTCCGGGCTGGTCTCGACTTCGCCGGACGCAACTGCCCCGGGCGGGACCTGCGTGTCGTCGCCGGCATTGAAGTACCAATGGTCATGCTGCGTCGGCGTTTCGCCAACCGTGCGGTGATCGTCGGCCGCGTCGGCAGGTTCGTGCTCCGCCGATGCTGAGGTGCCTTCCATCGCTGCAAGGTCGATCTCCGCCGCGCCGCTGCTGGCGATCGGCTGCTCGTTGTCCTGGTCCGTTGGCTGGGGAAGATCGCCACCGCTCGGTGCCGCTGCCGCCTCGGTTTCCCCGCCGGCGCGTTCGCCATCGGGAGCCTCGCCGTCAAGCCGGTCCTCGTCGATCACCACCAGCAGGTGCCGCTCTTCCGTCAGCCGGGCAAGGCCCGCGGGATAGGAGCTGGACCCACCCGGAACCAGGCGCTTGACGATGCGGTCGCTCTCGTTCGCCACGTCGGCGACAAGCGCGGCCAGCGTCTCAGGCCGGATGCCGAGCGCCGAAAAGCCGTCCGATGCGGCGGCGATATTGCCCTTGGCATCGACAAAGGCGATGTAGTGGCCGTCTTCCGTAAAGCCACCGATGGCGCGGTCGGCGATCTCGGCCGCGCTGCGCGAGCCGGTCTGCGCCGCCGGCAAGGCCAGCATGATGGCTTCCTCGCCATCGGGCATGGTCACTGCGCTGGCCAGGAAGCCGACCGCGCGGCTGGTCAGGCCGGTCGCCAGCCGGACCATGATGGCACGGTCGCGGCCGATCTGCGGAAAACCGCTGGTTGCCATGATCTGGCGCCGGGCGATCAGCGGCAACCCTGCCGAGGCGCCGATGATAGCGCCGATGTCCGGATAGCCGAATACCGCCGCGCCGGGCCCGTTGGCCCAGATCACCTGCTCGAGATCTGCCGACAGAATGGCGATCGCGTCGCCTGCGGCGAAGCGCAGGCGGACGGCGTCGAGCACGGCGACGTCAAGGAAGGAGTAGTTTTCAGCCGGCATGCGCTTGGCGACCCTCACAGAGCGGGCAATTTGCGGTTAACGCTTTGTTAATAAAAGCCGACGGCGCGAAGGTCCACAAGTCATAGCGTGCAACCAGCGGAATCTCTAGGCGCGTGGTTAACGCCGCGAACCAAATATTTTATGGTGCGATGCAACAAACATGTTGCAATGCACAAAATTTGCCTTTATATTGCCATGATAGATGAACGAGACGGCATTTTGTCAAAGCCGCTGCCGCTGAAAAGGATGGAAAATGTCCAGGACCAAGACCGCTGAAACGATCGAAAACGTAGAATTCCCGAGCTTCGACGCTTCGAAGGCCACCGACCAGATCCGTGCCTTCGCCGAAAAGGGCGTCGAGCAGTCGAAAGAGGCCTACGCCAAGCTGAAGACCGGCGCCGAGGAGACCCAGAAGGCTCTGGAGTCGACCTACGAGACCGCCAAGTCCGTTTCCAGCGACCTGTCGCTCAAGACCATCGCCGCCCTGCGCGCCAATGCCGAAGCCGGCTTCTCGCATTTCGAAGCGCTGATCGGCGCCAAGTCGCTGTCGGAAGTCGTCGAGTTGCAGACCGCTTTCCTGCGCAAGCGCGTCGAAATGACCGTCGAGCAGGCTAAGGACTTCCAGGCGGTTGCTGCCAAGGCGGCCGAGGACGTATCCAAGCCGATCAAGACCGCCTTCGAGAAGGCCGTGAAAGAAATCAAGATCGCCTAATATTTGCGCACAGTTTGACGATGCATCAAAAGGTCGCATTTCGTCAGACAAATAGATGTGCGATATAGTGGTTCAAGTGAATACCCGGCGGGTGGAACCTCCTCCCTCTGCTCACCGGGGTGACCAGCCAGCACCTCCTCCCGCTGGCTCGTAACAGGAAAAGGCCGGCACCTCCTCCCGCCGGCCTTTTCTTTTGTCCGGCGGAAAATGACTCGATGCCGGAGCGAGCTTTTGCCTTGCCAAAAGCCTTGAATTAAACTCCGATAGCCCGTATGGACGCATCGCCGAACGACAGAGCGGGTCCCGAACGTTTCATCTCGATCCCGCTCAGGCAAACGTGCCGTTGTAGCTCAGATGGTTAGAGCGCCGGATTGTGGATCCGGAGGTCGCTGGTTCGATCCCAGCCAACGGTACCATTCAGCTTTCAGCCAGGTTTCTGACCAATAGCGCCGAGCGTTCACTACGATCCCGTAGCGCTCACCCGCGGTCCCGCGCCTGACGCGCGCCGCGCAGGTGATCCACGAGGGCTCTCAGCTTCGGCGCGATATTTCGTCGGCTTGGGAAATAGAGATAGAAACCCGCAAACGGCGGAAGATAGCCGTCGAGGATTGGCACGAGCTCGCCGCGGTCGAGCCAGGGGCGGAATGTATCGGCCATGCCGAACGTGATCCCGGCGCCCGCAACGGCCAGCCGGATCATCAGCCACATGTCGTTGGTCGTGATCTCGGGCGCGACTGCCACGTCGAACTCGCGCCCGTCCTCGCCGAACTCCCAGCGATAGGGCGAAACTCCCGGCGCCGGCCGCCAGCCGATGCATCGACGTGCCACAAGCTCGCGCGGATGGGCGGGTGCTCCGAACTTTTCGAGATAGCGCGGGGCGCAGACGGCCATCTGTCGCTGATCGCCCGATACCGGCACGGCAATCATGTCCTGCTCGATCACTTCGCCGAGCCTCACTCCCGCATCATAGCCTTCGGCAACGATGTCGAATTCCTCGTCGGTGACCACAATATCCAGATGCACCTCGGGAAATCTTTCTGCAAAGGACGCCAGCAATGGTCCTGACAGAAAGGCCTCTGCGATAGACGAAACCGCGATCCGCAGGCGGCCGCGCGGGCGGTCCAGCAACTCCGTGGTGGCTTCGATTGCCGCGTTCACGTCGGCGATCGCCGGTGCGACGCTCGCCAGCAGGCGCTCGCCCGCTTCGGTCAGGTTGACGCTGCGTGTCGTGCGCTGCAGCAATGCGATGCCAAGGCGCTGTTCAAGCCTGAGGATGCTCTGGCTGACCGCTGAGCGCGTCACGCCCAACCGGTCTGCCGCAGCGCGAAAATTGCGTTCCTCGGCCACGGTGACGAAGACGGCAATTGCATTGAGATCGATGTCCATTGGTTAGCCAAACTTACCATAGAGATTAACGGCGGGCGGCTTATCGCGACAATGCCATGGCTCTATCTCTGTCGCAACGGCAAGAAAGGCTTGATCCCCCGATCCAGGTCGATGCCGGCTGACCAAGGAGATACCCCATGACATCACTGCCTTCCTCCTGGAACCTGGATGGAAAGGTCGCTCTCGTGACCGGCGCGGCACGCGGAATCGGTCGTTGCACGGCGGAGCTGCTGCGTGCGCGCGGGGCCCGGATCGTGGCAAGCGATCTCAGCGACAGCGTACGCGAATTGGAAGCCGAGGATGTGGCAACGCTGGTCGGCGATGTCGCCGACGAGGACCTGGCCAGACGCTCGGTCGAACTCGCCGCGAAGCGCTTCGGACGACTGGATATCGTCGTGAACAACGCCGGTCGCACGCTCAACAAACGACTGACTGAGACCTCGGTCGACGACTATGACCGCATTCTGCAGATCAACGCGCGCGGCAGCTTCGTCACTGCCCGTGCCGCTGTGGAACTGATGGCCGCCGGCGGTGGCGGCGCGATCGTCAATGTCTCGTCGATCTCGGCGGTTGCGGCCTTCGAGACGCAGGCGGCCTATGCCTCGTCCAAGGCGGCTGTCGCACAGCTGACCAAGGTGATCGCGATCGAATACGGGCGCATGGGCATTCGCTGCAACGCCGTTGCCCCTGGCGTGATCGAAACCGACATCATGGAAGGCGTGGTGGAGAATGGCCGGGAGATGCTGCGCAGCTTCGGCGGCGCGCATCCAATCGGCCGGATCGGCCAGCCGCAAGAAGTTGCCGAGGCCATCGCCTTTCTTGCCTCGCCGGCGTCCAGCTTCATCACCGGGGCCTTGCTTCTGGTCGATGGCGGCTACACCGCCCAGTGAGCCCCCCAATAGGGCCGGCGCGCCGCGGGAGCTCACCCGCACCCAATCCCTTCACATCGTGAAAATAATCACAGACCAAAAGGATCATCTCGATGACCATGAACAGAGTTGTTCTGATCACCGGTGCCTCCAGCGGCATCGGCGCTGGCATTGCCCGCGAGCTTGGCGCGGCAGGTGCGAAGCTGATGCTCGGCGCACGCCGCACCGACCGCCTTGAAGCGCTTGCGGCCGAAATCGAGGCATCTGGTGGAACGGTTCGCGTGCGAGCGCTCGACGTCACCAGGAGGGCGGATGTCGCAGCATTCGCCGACGCAGCCCGGGCCGAATGGGGCCAGGTCGATGTCATCGTCAACAATGCGGGCGTCATGCCGCTGTCGGCCATGGCAGCCATGAAGGTCGACGAGTGGGAGCTGATGGTGGACGTCAACATCAAGGGTGTTCTGTACGGCGTCGCGGCGGTTCTGCCCGAGATGACGGCACGCGGCTCCGGTCACATCATCAATATCGGTTCCATTGGCGCACTGGCCGTCTCGCCCACGGCTGCCGTCTATTGCGCAACGAAATTACGCTGTCCGCGCGATTTCCGATGGGCTCCGCCAGGAGAGTGACGATATCCGCGTAACCTGCATTCATCCTGGCGTGGTGGAAAGCGAGCTGGCGAACACGATCTCCGACGAAGCCGCTGCCGCCGCCATGAAAAGCTGGCGTGCTATTGCACTGAAACCCGATGCCGTCGCCAGGGCAGTGCGCTATGCAATCGAACAGCCCGACGATGTCGACGTCAACGAGATAGTCGTGCGTCCGACGAAGGCGGCGCATTGATGCGATCCACTTTGGCCGCAGTGCTTACGGGTATTGCCGTTGCTGTAGCTCCAACCGGCCTGACCCTTCCTGCAACTCCAATCCTTGCGGAGGAACCAATGACGCACCAAGCTCATCCCTATGTCGGAATGTGGGTCACCGAGGATCGCCATATCAGGCACGAACTCCTGGCGAACGGCCGTTATGACGAAGCGCGCGGTGACCGCGAAAGCGCCTACCGGGGACGCTATGAAGTGCACGGCAACCACATAGAATACTGGGACGATACGGGCTTCACCGCGGATGGTGAGTTCGTCGAAGGCGTCCTCTATCATGCCGGCATGATCCTTTACCGCCAGCGGTAGAGAGCCACCCTGAGACAAGCACTTCAGGGTTTCCACAAGACGCTATTGCATGCCTTGCATGAGGCGCTCGGCAGCTTGCACGGCAAGGCCCGTCACACCACATATCTCCCAGCAAGCGCGGCGGAAAGAAGCAGGACCGCAAGCAGAGTCGACATTGCAAATGGTTATCACTATATAGCGGCGGCTTTGACGGCTCGCCTCTTACATGGTGCCGGCGAGAGCGCGGTAAATGTGCTAGTCATTGCGACATCTATTGTGATCTAAAACGGCTTGAAAACCGACAAAAAGCAAATAGAAACAATAGCGCGGGTCGAACGAGTTTCCTCGAGAGAATCAGTCCTCAAGAACTAGAACGTGCTCCTTGAACCCTCCATTCCCTTCGGCTCTGTGGACCTCGGACAAGTTCGGCTTGCCGGGCGAAGCCGACTCGGCTCGAATGGCAGCACGCATCTTTTCGAAGATGCCGACGTTTATGATTACCAACCGGCATAGCCGCTAGGGAAACAGCAGTATGAGTGAACACGCAATCGAGTTCTTGCGCGGGTGGATTGGCGAAAAAGTCCACTGCCAGCCCTCGCCAGCCAGGATCGAGAAGCAGGCCGAGACCCTCGCCAGGGAATGTGCGGCCAAGGCCGCCGAAGCCGGCATACCCCTGGAGGATATCCAGGAAGAGGTCGGCGACATTCAGGAGCTCATTGCTTCGAGGCTCGAAGAGGCGGCCGAGGCCGACCAGGACGAGCAGAATTCCAACAAGCCTGCCGGCTGACGGACCGCCCCCCGGCAAAACCTGCCGGGCGAACATTGCCTGTCTGATGCAGTTGCGCGGTCTTATCGCCGCGCAGCTTTGCCAAATCTCTCCTCGAGCCATGCTTCCGGCAACGCTGGCACGAAATTGTCGTCGCGCCCGGTCATGTCTTCATTGGCGACCAGAGCATTGAGGATTGCCTCTTCCACGCTCTGAACGACGGCGTCGAAGAACGGGTTGATGTCGGCATCCGGTATATAGCCGGCGCTGACCAGCTTGCCGGCCGCGCCGCGCGCCGCATCGGCATTGGCCGTGCTGAAGGCCAGAAAAATATCGCCGGATGAATTGTATCCATAGCCGCCGGTCAGCGCGACGCCGAGCGGCAGGCGTTTCGCCAGCCGTTTCAACTGGTGCGGCATGAATGGCGCGTCGGTGGCGACGATCGCGATGATCGAGCTCTTTTCCGCTCGCGGCGTGTTGTCCCGGGTCGCCGGTTCGGCGAGTTCCGCTCCGGCTCTGATGCCACGGATCACGAGGTTCCGCCGTGCACCGAAATTCGACTGGACGAAGCAGCCGATCGTGAAACGCTCTCCATTCCAGTCGACGCTGCGCGAGGATGTGCCGGACCCTGCCTTGAAGCCGAAGGTGATCATGCCTGCGCCGCCGCCGACGCTGCCCTCTTCGATCGGCCCGCTTTCAGCCGTTTCGAGCGCGGAAAACACGTGCTCGAAGCTCACATGGTGGCCGTTGATATCGTTCAGGAAGCCGTCGTAAGTCTCGCCCGCCACCGGCAGCGCCCAGGCGCTGTCGAGCGATTGCGGCAGCACCGCCTGCATCCAGCGCAACGTTGCGTCGCGGCTGACGCCGCAGGAATGCGTGTTGGTGATGGTGATGGGAAGATTGAACGCTCCAAGTTCCTCTATCAGATGCGAGCCGGTCAGTTCGCCATTGCCATTGGCGCTGAACATCCCGGCGAACGCCGGGACGGCCAACTCGCCTCTGGGCCGTGGCAGGATCGCGGTCACGCCGGTGCGTACCGGACCCTTGCCGACGACGAGCGGCCCATCCCCTGAGATCAGTGTCGTATAGCCCACCGTCACGCCAGGCACATCGGTGATGGCGTTGAAGCGGCCCGGCGTTCCATCGAATGGGATCGCGAAGGCGCGGGCGCGCAGTTTGCCCGAGGGCATTGCAAGGTGCGGGTCGGTCATTTCACCCTCAAAGAAGTCTTGGTCACCCTCAGAAGAGCGAACCTTGGCCGCCCGACGCCTTGAGCTTGGCCGCGGGCTTCGCAACCGTCTTCGGCCGCATCGTGCCACTGATGGCGACTGCATCGGCGGTGCCGTCGGCGAACTCCAGTGAAAGCGCCATCCCCGACACAACTTCTGCCGCGTGCTTGACCACGGCGCCGTCCACATCCTTGACCAGCGCGAAGCCTCGCGCCAGCACGGCCTTGTGCGAGAGCGTCGCCAGCAGCCGGTCGGCCTGCGTCAGTTTTCCACGCAGGCGGTCCAGCCGTCTTGAAATCGCCTGGTCCTGCCGCCGTGTCAGTGCCAGCAGTGCATCGCCTTGCAGTTTCTGCCGTCTGGCGATGGGCGCCGGTGACAGTCTGGTAGCCGTGCGTGAAAACCGCGCCCGACGCTCGCGCACGATGGCGAAGAAAGCCGCTTGCGCACGGGCGAGGTCGCGGCGGGTCAGCGTGCGGGCTTCGTTCATGCGCCGCGACAAGGTCGCCGGCGTCAGCCGCTGCCCCAGAAGCCTGGCTCGCTTGCGCTCGACGCTGACCGACAGCGCCCGGCCGAGCCGGCTCGTCGCCTCGTCGAAGCGCCGCCGCGGCAGCGCCAGCAACTGGTCGGGCGAGGGCAGCGCCCGGGCGGCCGCGCGTGCCGCCTGCCGCTTGCGTTCGAAATTGCGCGACAGTGCGGTCATCAACCGCGCGCCAAGGCCGGCAAGCGTCGCTTCGAGGTCGACCTTGACCGGCACGGCGATCTCGGCGGCGCCTGTCGGCGTCGGCGCCCGCACATCCGCAGCCAGATCGATCAATGTCCAGTCGGTCTCGTGGCCGACCGCGGAAATCACCGGAATACCCGAAGCGGCGACGGCCCGGGCGAGCGCTTCGTCGTTGAAGCCCCACAGATCCTCCAGGCTGCCGCCGCCGCGTGCCACGATCAACAGATCGGGCCGCGCGATGGCGCCGTCCCATGGCAGTGCGTTGAAGCCGTTGACGGCAGCGGTCACTTCCGCACCCGCCGTCTCGCCCTGCACCCGCACCGGCCAGACCAGCACGTGCAGTGGAAACCGATCCTTGATGCGGTGGATGATGTCGCGGATGACGGCGCCTGTCGGCGAGGTGACGACGCCGATGACGCAGGGCATGAACGGCAGCCTGCGCTTGCGCGCCGCATCGAACAGGCCTTCGGCCTGCAGCCGGCGCTTGCGCTCGTCCAGCAGCGCCATCAGCGCACCGGCACCGGCCGGCTCGAGATTGTCGATAACGATCTGGTAGTTCGACTTTCCGGGATAGGTGGTGAGCCGGCCGGTGGCGATCACCTCCATGCCTTCCTCCGGACGGAATTTCAGCCGGCTCATTGTGGTCTTCCACACCACGGCGTCGAGCCGCGCGCGATCGTCCTTCAGGCAGAAATAGGCATGGCCGGAGGAATGCGGTCCGCGATAGCCGGAAATCTCGCCGCGCACCCGTACATTGCCGAAGACGTCCTCGACCGTACGCTTCAGCGCGCCGGAAATCTCGCTCACCGTATATTCGGTAGCGTTGGTGCGTGATTCGGATGCTGCGTCGCTCATCGGCCGATTGGGGGACGATTGCTGGCCGGCGTCAAGGCGGCCGTGTTCGATGTCCGCCCCAATCGCGCGATCACCAGCCCGGCAGGATCTGGTTCGGCTTGGTCCGCTTCATCTTGGCGAAGGCGAGGGCGGCGAAGTCGAACGTGCCGGTCTCCTCGCCGAGTGGCACGGAAATATTGTCGAGGCTCTCCGAAATGTGGCGCGCAAGCGCGTCGACGATCTCCGGCCGCGAGGTCTGACCGCGCATGATGCCGATGCGGCAATCGGGCAGGGCGCCGAAACCATCGGCCTCGCCCAGCACCCGCATGCCGGGCCGCAGGGCGCATTCCGGCAGCACCGAGATCGCCAGGCCGGAAAGCACCGCGGCGGCGATGACGGTGGCAGAGAAGCTGGTGAACAGGATGCGATAGTCGCGGCTCTGCTGATCGAGCACGTCGGCGGCGGCCCGCCGCCAGATGCAGTTCGGCCGGCCGAAGGCCATCGGCAGGATCGGCTGCTCATGCGTCGCATGGTTGGCCGAGGTAACCCACAGCAGCGGTTCGCGCCGCACCACTTCCGACTGGCCGCGCGCGTCGTTGTGCGTCACCAGCGCCAGGTCGAGATTGCCTCGCTTGATGTGCTCGACCAGTCCCGGCGTCGGTTCGCAGATAACGGTCAGTTCGACATGCGGGTTAGAACGGGCAAACCGCGCCATGATCTCTGGCAAGAAGCGATCGGCATAATCGTCCGGCGTGCCGATGCGGATGGTGCCTTCGAGCCGGCGGTCGTCGAAGGCGGCCAGTGTTTCCTTGTTGAGATAGAGCAGCCGCCTTGCGTAGGAGAGCAGTCTGTCGCCTTCCTCGGTCAGCCTGTTGGTGCGGCCGTCTTTTTCGAACAGCGGCTTGCCGATCCGTTCCTCCAGCCGCCGCATCTGCATCGACACCGCAGACTGGGTCCGATGCACCGCTTCCGCCGCGCGGGTAAAGCTGCCGGTGTCGACAATCGAGATGAAGGTCTGCAACTGATCGAGATCGAGCGGCGCTTTCATTGGCCTAATCCATCATTGATGCTGATGCTAAAGATTAGAAACATTCGTTGGATTAATCAATCGCGCCATGGCAAATTCCGATTGTCCACATGAAGCGAATGCATGTCGCCCAAAAGTGGGCACCGGTTTTGGGGCGACGACATGCATCATCTTAGATGAATCGAAGCCGGAATGGCCGCTGTCGCCAGCGCCCGATCGACCGGTTTCGCCCGTTCGAATGTGAAGGAGACCGACATGGCTACGTTTGATTTCGCTACCGAGACCTCGCGCATCACCTCGCGTCCGGCCGTTGCGACGCGCGTGGCCAATGCCGCTGCCAATGTTTACCGCGCCTGGAAAAACCGCCGCGCCTTTTATCGCCTCGGCGAGATGTCGGATGCCGAGCTCGCCGACATCGGCCTGACCCGCGCCGACCTGCACGTCGCTGTCGGTGTACCCTTTGGCCGCGATCCGACAGAGAGGCTTCGCGTCATCGCCGTCGAGCGCGCCGAAACGATCGAGGATATTGCCCGCAAGGTCGTGTGATCGCGTGGGTTTCGCCGTTCGGGCGCGTTGAACCTTTTTGAGGCACGACGCCACCAAGTTGCGCAGGCTCCCCACTCCCTGCCGGATCCCCCCGGCCAGCCTGCGCGCTGCCCGGTCCTCCCAGGACCGGGCTTTCTTTTTTGGGCGGCACTGATGATTGGTTGCCGGTATCTGGTCTAGCGCCGGCCCATGCCCTGCTTGAACTGGTCGAAGATCGACTCCATGCCTTTCTGGTAGTCGTCGCGCTGCTGGGCGCCTGTCTCGAACATCTTGCCGAACAGGTCGTCAAACGGATTTCTCGGCCTGCCGCTCGGATTGGCCTGCGGCTGCGGCGCCTGGGGTTGCTGCGGCGCCTGACGCGGCTGAGACTGCGGTGCGCCACCGCCGAACATGTCCTGCAGTACCTTGCCGAGCGGATTGTCACCATAAGGGTTCTGTGTTTGCTGGGGTTGGTTCTGCGGCTGCTGTGGCTGTGGTGCACCGCCGCCGAACATATCCTGCAGCACCTTGCCGAGCGGATTGTCACCATAAGGGTTCTGCGTCTGCTGCGGCCGACTTTGCGGCTGCTGCCCGCCGCCGAACATGTCCTGCAGCACTTTGCCCAGCGGGTTGTCGCCGTAAGGGCTCTGCGTCTGTTGCGGCTGCTGTGCGCCGCCGAACATGTCCTGCAACACCTTGCCGAGCGGGTTATCCGTGGGGCCTGCAGGCTGAGGGGCCGGCACCTGGCCGCCGCCGCCCGCCTGCCGCATCATCTGCTCGATGAGCTCGCCAAGCGGATTACCGCCACCGCCTGCCGCATGCATCTGCCCGCCTAGCTGGTTGGTGGTCTGCTTGAACAGCCCGCCCATCATCATCGAGGCGATTGCCGGCAGCATCTGCTGCAACACCTGCTGGCTGACGCCGCTCGCCTGCGCGGCCTGGTTGGCGACGGCCCGCGACAGGTCCTTCGAGCCGAACAAATGGCCGAGAATGCCGTTGCCTTCATTGAGGCCCTGCGGCGAGAAGGCCCGGCTTGCATCGTCGAAATATTTGGCGTGCTGGCCGCTGGCCATCGCCGTCATGAAGGAGCCGAGCCCGTAAGGGTCCGCCGTGTTGCGCTTCAGCCCCTGCGAAAAGGCCGGCAGCAGCGCCGCGACCGCCGCCTGCGTCTGTTGCTGCGAAAGCCCGAACTGCTGGGCCAGCGCCTGCATGCCGTTGCCGTTCTGGGCCTGCGCCAGAATATCGAACAAGGAAGGCATTGATTTCTCCTCCGGGAAAATCCTCGTTGGAGAAGCCTAGTTCGTTTCCATCACCGATTGAAGCGAATTTGCCGGACCATCGGCCAAGCGGATAGCGAAGCGTTAATACGCGTATTCCATGAACACCGGCTCGATCGAGCCGCCCCAGCGTGTGTGGTAGGCCGAGAGCATCTCTTCGGCGCTGGTGGTGCCGCGCGCGACGACCTCGTCCAGCGTGTTGAGGAACGAGGTCTCGTCATAGCCGTCGCGGTTCTTGCGGCCGCGGTTCTTCAGTCCCATGCGCGAGATGACGAGCACGTCGCGGGCGATCTCGCGCAATGTCGTGTTGCGGAAGGGCGCCGAGATGCCCTGTTCCGGCACCGCGTTGCGCATTGCCAGCACTTCGTCGTAGCTCCAGCTCGAGGTCAGCGCCTCGGCCGCGTCGAGCGCAGCCGCATCGTAGAGCAGCCCGACCCAGAAGGCCGGCAGCGCGCAGATGCGCCGCCACGGCCCGCCATCGGCGCCGCGCATTTCGAGAAAGCGCTTCAGCCGCACGTCGGGGAACAGCGTTGACAGATGGTTCGCCCAGTCGCCCATCGTCGGCAGCCCGTCCGGCAGGTCGTTGCGGGCAGCACCCGCCATGAACTGGCGGAAGGTGATGTGCGTCATGTCATGGTACTGGCCGTCGCGGATGACGAAATACATCGGCACGTCGAGCGCCCATTCGACATAATCGGCAAAGCCGAAATCGGGCGAGAAGCAGAATTCGAGCAGGCCGGAGCGCTGATTGTCGGTGTCGCGCCAGATCTCGCCGCGCCAGCTCTGCAGGCCGTTCGGCCGGCTTTCGGTGAAGGGCGAGTTGGCAAACAGCGCCGTCGACAGCGGCTGCAGCTTCAGCGACACCTGCATCTTGCGGCGCATGTCGGCTTCGCTTTCGAAGTCGAGGTTCACCTGGATCGTGCAGGTCCGGTACATCATGTCGAGACCTTTGGTGCCGACCTTGGGCATGTAGCGGGTCATGATCTCGTAGCGCGATTTCGGCATCTTCGGCGTCTCGGCCAGTGACCATTTCGGGCTGCCGCCAAGGCCGAGAAAACGAATGCCCATCGGTTCGGCGATCTCGCGCACCTGCGCCAGATGCGCATTGCCTTCGCGGCAGGTCTGGTGGATCGTCTCCAGCGGCGCGCCGGACAGCTCGAACTGGCCGCCGGGCTCCAGCGAGATCGCGCCCTGGCCGGTCGGCTCGACCAGGCCGATGATGCGGCCGGCATCCATGATCGGGTCCCAGCCGAGTTTGTCCTGCATGCCTTCGAGGATGGCGCGGATGCCGCGCTCGCCGCCATAGGGCACCGGCGCATTGCCGTCGACATAGAACGGGAATTTCTCGTGCTCGGTGCCGATGCGCCATTTGTCGCGCGGCTTGTTGCCTTCGGCCAGATGCTCGACGAGTTCGTCGACGCTTTCTATCGGCCGGAAGTCGGTTGTATCGCGCGCCATAGGAGCCCTCCGCACATGACCCTGAAAATCGGCTTCGATTTTCGGAAGGGATCAGGTGCCCAATCAAATGCTACAGCGTCCTTTACGCGCCCGAAAGGACACGCGGCCACTGCCGGCGCTAGATGGACGAAATGTCAGTAGCCGATCAAGCGAAAAATCCTGAGCCAGCGGGTAATTGGAATTGATCACCAATCGCCGATTGTCGCCTGGATCAGCGCCAGTGCCGCCACCGCCGCCGTATCCGCTCGCAGGATGCGCGGCCCGAGCGGAATCGCGGTAACGAAAGGCAGCGCTCTCAGCATCTTGCGTTCCTCGTCGGAAAAGCCGCCCTCCGGTCCGACCAGCAGACCGAGCTTTCTCTCCCGCACCACCTGCAATGCCGGCAGGGGATTGTTGGTCGATGCATCCTCGTCGCAGAAGATCAGCCGCCGCTCCCGGTCCCAGCCTGCCAGCAGGCGTTCGAATTTTTCCGCTTCGCGCAGCTCCGGCACCGCCAATATGCCGCATTGCTCGGCCGCCTCGACGACATTGGCGCGCAGGCGCTCGATGCCGGGTTTTGCCACTTGTGTATGCTGGGTGATGACCGGCTGCAGGATGCCGGCGCCCATCTCCACCGCCTTTTGCACGAGGTAGTCGAGCCGCCCTTGCTTCAGTGGCGCGAAGCAATAGACGAGATCGGGCAACGGCGGCTGCGGCCGCTGCAATGCCAGCAACTTCAGGCGCAACGCCTTCTTCGACTTCGCCGCGATCGCCGCCGACCATTCGCCGTCGCGCCCGTTGAAGACCAGAATTTCGGCGCCTTCGCCGAGCCGCAGCACGTGCGAGAGATAATGGCTCTGCTGCGGGCCGACGTCGAACTCGATGTCCGGTCCAAGCCCGTCCGGCACGAACAGCCGCTGCATCTTGTAATTGGCGCGCATCGCCGAGGAATGCGGCAACGTCACCCTCGGCGTCAAGCCTCGGCGGAAGGATGCCAGACAGGCTCGTAGCCTTCCTGCAGCACCGAAACAGTTGTCGCTGGCGTGACCAGGCGGATTGGACTGTCGGTAAAACCGCCGAACCCCACCGGTTCGCCATAACCGCCGAAACTCCAGGGCAGCGCGGCGCCGTCAAACAGGACGTACGCCCTGTTTCCTGACGAGATCATCGTGCCGTCCGGCAAGTCCGCAAGCGCTTCCGGTTCCAGTCTCGTCGCCCGCCCGCCCGATGCCAGCCGCTCCTTGTGCAGGCGCTTGTCGAGCTGCGGCGCACGTGGCTCGGCAATGCCGAAGGCGTCGCCGAAACGCCGGACAAAATCCCTGGCCCGCTCGCGCCGGCAGAAGAAGCAGGGACGGTGGCCGGCGGCAAGCGCCGTCACCTCGTCGAGGAAAAACAGCTCGGTCCAGCCGGCCTTGCCGCCAGCCCGGTTGCGCCCCATCGGCTCGCGCCGCACGTTGCCGAATTCGCAGACGCAGATGATCCAGGCTTGCAGCGCCCAGCGCTTCTTCAACAGCGTTCTCGTCTCGGGGTCGTGAATGATGCCGCGATTGCCCATGAACAGGCCGCGCTCCGGCACGGCATGGATGGTGCCGAACGGGTCGATCCGGTTTTGCAGTGGCATAGGCGTTCCCTGTTGGCTGCAATGCTGGCGCCATGATATCGCTCGTTGCATCAATTTCATGTCAGCAGGTTTCGATGCGGGTCTTGGTTGTCCAGAACTTCGACAATGAGGGCCTTGGCCAGATCGGCGCGGCGCTTGTCGAGGCGGGTGCCGCTATCGACCTGCGCCGTCCCTACCGCGGCGACGCGCTGCCGCAAGATAGCGGCGGGCATGACGCCATGGTGGTGCTCGGCGGCGCGCAGAATGCGCTGGACGACGAGCTCTGTCCTTATTTTCCGGGCCTGCTCGACCTGACGCGCGACTTTGCCGAGAGGGATCGCGCGGTGCTTGGTATCTGCCTCGGCAGCCAGTTGGTCGCGCGCGCCTTTGGCGGCGAGAACCAGATCGGCGGCGCATCGGAGTTCGGCTGGCACGAAGTCGCGCTCACCGCGGCGGCGCAGGCCGATCCGGTGCTCGCTGCCTTGCCTGAAAAATTCCCGATCTTCGAATGGCACGACGACACCTTTGTCTTGCCCGAGACTGCCGTGCGGCTGGCCGGCAACGCCGTCGCCGAGAACCAGGCGTTCCGCATCGGCCGCGCCGTCTACGGCTTCCAGTTTCATTTCGAGGCCGACCGGCCGATGGTTCGCGACTGGAGCACGTCCTTCGCACCGCTGATCGCCGAACGCCATCCGGATTGGGCCGTCCGGCTCGACGACGAAATGGCCCGCAACGGACCGCAAGCCGATGCCGCCGGCCTGGCCATCGCCCGCGCCTGGGTGGCGACGATCTGACGGCCCATATAGTCAACGTATTTGGCGACGTTGCATATTTGGCACGCGGCGGCAAATCCGCCGGGGATAACGCGTTTCATCCTTGGCCTGTGTCTGTCCGCCAGCCTAAAAGGCGCGCGCTCTGCATCTTGCGTGCAACCGCGATGAACCTTTCCTGTGACCCGCGCGACACACCGCCGATACAGAACATGCCTAGAAGCGCGAAACCGTCCGACATTTGCGACGTATTTTGCGTTTCAACGCATTGGTAACCCGCTCGTGCATAGATGCAGGAAGCTCAACAAGAGATGACGTCCGTGAAAGCAGCCTTTTTGTCCTTTGTCATGTTGTCGGCTATCGTCTTGTGCGGCCTCGGCATTTATTCCGCCGACGCGGCCAACGACCACAATGCCGTTGACGGCTACGGCGTCACCGCCGCGCTTCGCTAGCCTCTCTGCTCATAATCCGACGCGTTTCCTACGCCCGCTCACCCGTCACTGTCAGGACATGCTTGTCCGCGCCGTCCACCACGAGCGCGGTGAGGTGTCCCGACTGCCAGGCGAGGGTGTCGACATTGACGCGGTTGCCGGTGATTTCGGCCTTGGGCACCGGCGTATGACCGTGCACCACGATCTTCGGATGAAGGCCGGTGTGATCGTGGAAGACCTCGCGGATCCAGATCAGGTCCTGCCGGCTCTGGCTTTCCAGCGCAACGCCGGGCCGGATGCCGGCATGGCAGAAGAAGAAGTCGCCGAACGTCACTGAGAAGGGCAGCGAGCGCAGGAACTCGACATGGTTCTGCGGCACCGCCTCGACCAGTGCGGCGTGCCCTTGCCGCAGTGCCGCATCGGCGCGGCCAAACCAGGCGCTGCTCCCACCGAGCGAGACACCATACGATAGCGCAGTCTGGATGCCGCCATAGCGCATGAACAGCCCGTCCGGATCGGGGACATCGAGAAAATCGAGAAAGCCGAGATCATGATTTCCGGCGAGCATCAGGTGACGCGGATCGCGTCTTTGCGCGTCGATCAGGAAATCGATGACGCCCCTGGAGTCCGGGCCGCGATCGACATAGTCGCCGAGATGGATCACGCGCCAATCGGCCGACAGCCTTTGACCGAGCTCCGCCTCGATCCGCCGGTGCATGGCGGTCAGCAAATCGAGCCGGCCGTGCACATCGCCGATCGCATAGAGGCGCATGCCTTGCGGTCCGCGCGCCTCGTAGAAACTGATGCCGGGCTCCGTCAATGCCTGCGTCGCCTCCATCATCATGCCGTCACGGGACTTTAGCGCCGAAGCTGATCCTTGCCCATGTCGGTGACCAGACGCTTTCCGCACAGAGCCAGCGTTATGTCCATCTCCTTGCGGATGATTTCCAGCGCCTTGGTAACGCCTTCCTTGCCGAGTGCGCCGAGGCCGTACAGGAAAGGCCGGCCGATATAGGTGCCCTTGGCGCCGAGGCACAGTGCCTTGAGCACGTCTTGGCCGGAGCGGATGCCGCCGTCCATATGCACCTCGATCGTGTCGCCGACGGCGTCGGCGATCTCTTCCAGCGCCATGATCGACGACGAGGCGCCGTCGAGCTGGCGGCCGCCATGGTTGGAAACGATGATCGCGTCGGCGCCCGTTCTGGCCGCCATCAGCGCATCTTCCCTGTCGAGTATGCCTTTCAGGATCAGCTTGCCGCCCCAGCGCTCCTTGATCCAGGCGACGTCCTTCCACGACAGATGTGGATCGAACTGCTCCTTCGTCCACGACGACAGCGAGGCGAGGTCGCCGACGCCCTTGGCATGGCCGACGATGTTGCGGAAGCTCCGGCGCTTGGTCCCGGCCATGCCGACGCACCAGCGTGGCCTGGTCGCCATCTGCCAGATGTGCTTCGGCGTCATCCGCGGCGGTGCCGAAAGCCCGTTGCGGATATCCTTGTGGCGCTGACCGAGGATCTGCAGGTCGAGCGTCAGCACCAGCGCCGAACATTTCGCCGCTTTTGCGCGATCGATCAAATCGAAGACGAAGTCCTTGTCGCGTAGCACATAGAGCTGGAACCAGAACGGCTTCCTGGTCACCGACGCGACATCCTCGATCGAGCAGATGCTCATTGTCGACAGCGTGAACGGCACACCGAATTCTTCCGCCGCCTGGGCCGCCAGCATCTCGCCGTCCGGATGCTGCATGCCGGTCATGCCGGTCGGCGCCAGCGCCACGGGCATCGTCACCTTCTCGCCGATCATGGTCGATTCCAGCGAGCGGTTGTCCATGTCGACAAGCACGCGCTGGCGGAACTTGATCTTCTGGAAATCCTCTTCGTTGGCGCGGTAGGTGCTTTCGGTCCAGGCGCCGGAATCGGCATAGTCGAAGAACATCTTCGGCACGCGGCGGCGCGCCAGGTCCTTGAGGTCGGCGATGGTGAGAATGCTGCTCATGGATCTTTTTTCCGCTGGTTCTTCGCTGGTTCGTCGTTGAATTTTCTGGGCGGTGCCTACGGCTGTTTTCTTGCCGGCTCGCCGCCACCGGGCTCGGAGCGCTGCCTGAGCCTCAGCCGCGACACGCGCTGCCAGTCGCCGCTGCGCTCGGCCTCGGCCATCGATCGTTCGACGTAGGAGATGTGGTCCATCGCCGCCTGCCGCGCCGCAGCCGGATCGCCGCCCTTGACCGCGGTGTAGATCGCCCGGTGCTGCGAAAGCAGCGCCTCGCGCGCGCCCGGCACGTTGAACACCAGCCGCCGGTTCTGGAACACGCCTTCCGACAGCAGCCGATAACAGGAGCGCAGCGTGTGCAGCAGGATGATGTTGTGCGCGCATTCGCAGATCGCGTGATGGAACTCGACGTCGATTTCCGCCTCGTCGTCGAAATTGCCGGTCCGGTGCGCCTCGTCCATACGTGCCATGATGCGGTCGAGCAGCGCCAGATCGTCCGATGTGGCACGCCGCGCCGCATATTCGGCCGCCACCGCCTCGATCTCCCGGCGGTACTCCAGATAGTCGGTCACCGCCTTGCGATGCATCGAGATCAGGTCGGTCACCGGCTTGGTGAACAGCTGGCCGATGACATCGGCGACATGGGTGCCGCCGCCTGGCCGTGTCGTCAACAGCCCGCGCCCTTCCAAGGTTTTCAAGGCATCGCGCAGGATCGGCCGCGACACCTCGAACTGGCGCGCCAGTTCGCGCTCGCCCGGCAGCCGGTCGCCGGTGCGCAGGACGCCTTCGAGGATCAGGCTCTCGATCTGCTGCACCACCTCGTCGGCGGTGCGCGAATGCTCGATCCGGGAGAAAATGTCGCTCAAACGGGATGCCTGGGGGTTGAACCGATGTCGCGCAAGATAAAGCCGGCGTCGCCAACTGGTCAAATTATTTATCCAATTCGCCGGGGGCCGGGTCCGTTTCACAGCCGCGGCGCCATATCATCTTCAGCTAAATTGGGCGTTTGCGTCCCCTGGCGATTGCCTCTAGAGGGACATCATTGCCAAAGGGCTCACAGAAGCCCGGGGGACCAGCCGTGCCAGACGCCGACCCTTCCAACCTCGAATTCCAGCTGCGCGCCAAAGCCGTGGGCGGCACCGTCATGGGCTTTCCGGCGCATGAAGGTCGGCCGGGCGCGCTCGGCGAGGTCCACGCCCGGCCGCAGCCGCTGGTCGAAAAGCCGCGCGTGCTGGTGCAGCTTTCCTTCATGACCGAAGCTGGATCCGGGATCGATCAGGCCGTGCTTTCCGAATTGTCGCGACGCCTCGGCATCGCCGCGCCCGACCCTCACGCCCGCCACCACGCGATGAAATGGGGCAAGGGCTCGCTGCGCTGGGAACGCCACACGGAATTCTCGACCTATCTCTGGGAAGGCCCGCTCGCCGAAAACGGCAGGGGGCAAGAAGACACACCCTTCGGCAACGGGTTTTCGCCGCCGGGCACGGTGATTTCCGGCATCAGGCTGGAGATCCGCAAATGGACGCCGGCGAACGAAAAACTGATCGCCGGCTTCGACCCGACCAGCCTGTGCTATTCGCTGGTCGAGCGCGGCAACGCGGCCATCGTCACCGATTTCCGTCAGGATGGCGACGGCTTGACCCGCATGCTGGTGCTCGACCGCGGCCTGACCCCGGCGCGCACCGGGGCACTGTCGCAGCGGCTGATCGACATCGAGACCTACCGCACGCTGGCCATGCTTGGGCTGCCGCTGGCCCTGACGCTGTCCGGTCGCGCCCGCCGCATCGAAGACAGGCTGGCCCAGACCACGTTGGAAATGAAGGTCGCCGAGACCCGCGACAGCCAGACGCTGCTTGCCGACTTGACCGAACTGGCCGCCGAGCTGGAGGCCGATGCCGCCTCCAGCCTCTACCGCTTCGGCGCCAGCCGCGCCTATGACGGCATCGTGCGCGAACGGCTGGAGGCGCTCGACGAAGAAGCGGTGCCCGGCTACGACACCTGGGGCGGTTTTCTGCAGCGCCGCGTGGCGCCGGCGATGCGTACCTGCCGTTCGGTCGAGGAGCGTCAGGCCAACCTGTCGACGAAGCTCACCCGTGCCACCACACTGCTGCGCACCTGGGTCGACGTCGAGGTCGAGAAGCAGAACCGCGATCTTTTGGCATCGATGAACAATCGCGCCCGCCTGCAATTGCGGCTGCAGCAGACGGTGGAGGGGCTCTCGGTCGCCGCGGTTTCCTACTATGTCGTCGGCCTCATCGGCTACGTCGCCAAGGGCGCCTCGATCTTCGGCCATGCCTTCGCGCCGGAAATGGTCACCGCCGCCTCGGTGCCGCTCGCGGTCGTGCTCGTCTGGTGGGGCGTGCGCCGCGTCCGCCGCATGCACTCCGAACCAGGCAAGCAGCCGGGCGAGTAGTGTGGGGCGCAGCGGCAGATTGCCGCTGCGGAAGGCTGTCTCGGCCATAGGCCTCTCATCCCGGCCAAAGCGGCATTTGCAAGCGACCACCGTCGCTGGTAAAAGATTTTTACCAGTCGATCGAAGGAGGCTGTCGATGTCCGGCCTTGCCATGCCGAAACCAGACGACGCCACGATGCGCCGGCGCGACGAGATCGTCGCCGATATGCGCATCATGGTGCCGGGCGAGGGCGTCGTCGACGCCGCCAATGCCATGCGCGCCTTCGAGAGCGACGGGCTCACCGCATACCGGCAATTGCCGCTCGTCGTTGTACTGCCGCAAACCGTGGCCCAGGTCTCGCGGGTGCTGAAATATTGCAGCGACCGCAACATCCGCGTCGTGCCGCGCGGCTCCGGCACCTCGCTCTCCGGCGGTGCGCTGCCGCTCGAAGACGCGGTGCTGCTGGTGATGAGCCGCTTCAACCGCATCCTCGAGATCGATTTTCAGAACCGCGTCGTCGTCGCCCAGCCCGGCGTCACCAATCTCGGCATCACCACCGCCGTCGAGCAGGAGGGCTTCTATTACGCCCCCGATCCATCCTCCCAGATCGCCTGCTCGATCGGCGGCAATGTCGCGGAAAATTCCGGCGGCGTGCACTGCCTGAAATACGGTCTCACCGCCAACAATGTGCTCGGCATCGAGATGGTGCTGATGAATGGCGAGGTGGTGCGCCTCGGCGGCAGCCATCTCGACGCGGAAGGCTACGACCTGCTCGGCGTCATGACCGGCTCCGAAGGACTGCTCGGCGTCGTAACCGAGGTCACCGTACGCATCCTGAAGAAGCCGGAGACGGCGCGTGCCCTGCTGATCGGTTTCCCGACCAGCGAGCAGGCCGGCCAATGCGTTGCCGACATCATCGGCGCCGGCATCATTCCGGGCGGCATGGAGATGATGGACCGTCCGGCCATCCACGCCGCCGAGGATTTCGTCCAGGCCGGCTATCCGCTCGATGTCGAGGCGCTGCTGATCGTCGAGCTGGACGGGCCGGGTGTCGAGGTCGACCATCTGATCGGCCTGGTCGAAGCCATTGCTTTTAGGAACGGCTCGACCACATGCCGCACGTCGCAGTCGGAACAGGAGCGGCTGAGCTTCTGGGCCGGCCGCAAGGCGGCGTTCCCGGCGGTCGGCCGCATCTCGCCCGACTACTACTGCATGGACGGCACCATCCCGCGCAAGGAACTGCCGCGCGTGCTCGCCGGCATGCGCGAACTGTCGCAGAAATACGGGCTCGGCGTCGCCAATGTCTTCCACGCCGGCGACGGCAATCTGCACCCGCTCATCCTCTATGACGCCAACGTGCCGGGCGAACTCGACAAGGCGGAGAGTTTCGGCGCTGACATATTGCGGCTCTGCGTCAAGGTCGGTGGCGTGCTGACCGGAGAGCACGGGGTCGGCATCGAGAAGCGCGACCTGATGCCGGAAATGTTCAACCAGATCGACCTCGACCAGCAGATGCGCGTCAAATGCGCCTTCGACCCCAACCATCTTTTGAATCCCGGCAAGGTCTTCCCGCAATTGAGGCGATGCGCCGAGCTCGGGCGGATGCACGTGCATCGCGGGAAAGTGGCGTTTCCGGACATTCCGAGGTTTTGAGCGCGTATGTTAGCGCTTGAACACCCCCCTCTGTCCTGCCGGACTTCTCCCCCTCAAGGGGGGAGATTGGCAGCTTCGGCGCCTCGCCCTCCCGTTAACACTGGAGATTGGCGAAGCCCGACGCAGCATCCGATCTCCCCCCTTGAGGGGGAGATGTCCGGCAAGACAGAGGGGGGCGCGAAGGAACACGACGTTCCCGCATTTGCAAATGCCGCGTCCGTCCCATGACCACCTTCACCCCGTCAACAGCCGCGGAAACCCTATCCACCGTCGCTTGGGCAGCCGCCGAAGACTCGCCGCTCGAAATCCTCGGCCACGGCTCCAAGCGCGGTATCGGCCGGCCGCAGCAGAGCGAGCATACGCTCGACCTTTCCAAACTCTCCGGCGTCATGCTTTACGAGCCGGCCGAACTGGTGCTGTCGGCAAAAGCCGGCACGCCGCTGGCCGAAATCGAAAGCCTGCTTGCCGAAAACGGCCAGCAACTTGCCTTCGAACCGATGGATTACGGCCCGCTGCTCGGCGGTGAGCCAGCGCGAGGCACGATCGGCGGCGCACTCGCCGCGAACCTTTCCGGCCCGCGCCGGCTGAAGGTGGGTGCTGCGCGCGACCATATCCTTGGCATAGCGGCCGTTTCCGGGCGCGGCGAGGCCTTCAAGTCCGGCGGCCGCGTCGTCAAGAACGTCACCGGCTATGATCTGTCCAAGCTGATGGCCAACAGCTGGGGCACGCTGGCGGTGCTCACCGACGTCACCTTCAAGGTGCTGCCTGCTGCCGAGACCGAAGTCACGCTTGCCATCCGCGGCCTGCTCGACGATCACGCCGCCGCCGCCATGGCGCTGGCGCTGGGTTCCAGCGCCGAAGTGTCGAGCGCTGCCCATCTTCCCGAACGGGTCGCAGCCAGGGTCGCCGGCGGCAGTCTCGGCAGCGATGCCGCGACGCTGCTGCGCATCGAGGGCTTCGGCCCGTCGGTCGCTTACCGCATTGCCGCGCTGAAAGACCTGCTGAAAAACGCTGGGCCGCTGCAGGAGATTTCCGGTTCGGTCTCGTACTCGGTCTGGCGCAATGTCCGCGACTGCGCGCCGTTCGCCGATGGCAGCGAAAGGCCGGTGTGGCGCGTCTCGATGGCGCCGTCGCGGGGCCACCAGATGGTGCTGGCGCTGCGCATGCAGGCCCCGGTCGATGCCTTCTATGATTGGCAGGGCGGGCTGATCTGGCTGCGCATGCAGCAGGACGATCCCGAGGCAGGCCTGTTGCGCAGCCTGATCAGAAAACACGGCGGCGGCCATGCGACGCTGGTGCGCGCAACCCCTTCGCACCGCGCCGCCGTACCGGTGTTCGAACCGCAAGCGCCGCAACTGGCAGCACTGTCGGCGCGGCTGAAGGCCGAATTCGACCCGAAGAATATCCTCAATCCCGGCCGTATGGCGCCGGGCGCAAGCTCTGCTACTCTCGCGCCGGCAACCGAGGGAGGAGCACAATGAGCGATCCAGGCCAAAACGGTACGTCACGCCAGACCGACCGCTGGCTGGAGCCCGGCCCGACCAACGCGCTGGTCATCTACATCCTCTATCTCGCCGGCCTGGCCATCGGCGTCAGCGGCATTGTCGGCATCGTCCTGGCCTATATCAATCGGGGCAAGGCCGGCGGCTTCGTCGAAGGCCACTACACATTCCTGATCCGCACCTTCTGGATCGGCCTGCTCTATGCACTGATCTCGGCGCTGCTGATGATCGTGGTCATCGGTGTCGTGCTGATGGTTGCCGTTGCCGTCTGGTTCATCGCCCGCTGCATTCTCGGCCTGCAGGCGCTGCAGCGCGGCGAGGCGGTCAAGAACCCGGAAAGCTGGTTTCTGGGATTATGAGCATGATCCCCAAAACTGGGTACCGGTTTTGGGAAAAGATCATGCTCAAACGGTAGGGATTCGTTTACGTGCAGACCAATTTCTCAGCTGCCCAGCTCGCCGATCCGCATGTCGCGGAATCGGAGAAGATCCTGCGCAAATGTGTGCATTGCGGCTTCTGCACCGCCACCTGCCCGACCTATGTGACGCTCGGCAACGAACTGGATTCGCCGCGCGGCCGGATTTATCTGATCAAGGACATGCTGGAAAACGGACGGCCGGCCGACAAGCAGATCGTCACCCATATCGACCGCTGCCTGTCCTGCCTCGCCTGCATGACCACCTGCCCGTCGGGCGTCAACTACATGCATCTGGTCGACCACGCCCGCGTCCATATCGAGCAAACCTACAAGCGTCCGCTGGCCGATCGCCTGACACGCGCCATGCTGGCCTTCGTGCTGCCCTACCCCTCGCGTTTCCGCGCGGCGCTCAAGCTGGCGAAGCTCGGCCAGCCATTCGCCGGCCTGTTTGAGAAAATCCAGGCATTGAAGCCTTTGGGCGCGATGTTGAAGCTGGCCCCGGCGTCGGTCCCGGCAGTCTCGCCGATGGCCTCGCCGGGCGTCCATGCCGGGCAGGGCGCGAAGAAAAATGGCCGTGTCGCCATCCTCACCGGCTGCGCGCAATCCGTGCTCGATCCCGGCATCAACGACACGACGATTTCGCTGCTGACCCGGCTTGGCGTTGAGGTCGTGGTGGCCGCGGGCGAGGGCTGCTGCGGCGCGCTGGTGCATCATATGGGGCGCGAGGACGCTGCCTTGGCGTCGGCCCGACGGAACGTCGACGCCTGGACGCGCGCCATCGAGCAGGGCGGACTCGACGCCATCGTCATCACCGCATCCGGGTGCGGCACCACCATCAAGGATTACGGCTTCATGCTGCGCCTCGATCCGGCCTATGCCGACAAGGCTGCGCGGGTCTCGGCGCTGGCCAGGGACATCACCGAATATCTGGCAAGCCTCGACCTGCCCGAGCCGGTCCGCAAGCCGGGCACCATCGTCGCCTATCACTCAGCCTGCTCGATGCAGCACGGCCAGAAGATCACCCGCCAGCCGAAGGAGCTTCTGGTCCGTGCCGGCTTCGTCGTGCGCGAGCCGCGCGAAGGGCATCTTTGCTGCGGTTCGGCCGGCACCTACAACATCCTGCAGCCCGAGATTTCGGCGACGTTGCGCGACCGCAAGCTCAGGAATATCGAGGCGACCGGTGCTGAAATCGTCGCCACCGGCAATATCGGCTGCATCACCCAGATCGCTTCCGCCGCCAAGCTGCCGGTGGTGCATACGATAAAGCTGCTGGACTGGGCCTATGGCGGCGAGCCGCCAAAATTGGTTTGATTGCTGCGCACCCGCCGATGAGACTGCCGAGATGCCCAACCCAAAGTCCGAAGAGATTGGAACCGTCGTTCGGCTGCTGTCGGACAGATCGCCGGCGACGTTCCAGGCCAGCTATGGCGAATGCCAGACAATCATCGCTCGTCATCTCAAGGATGGGTCCGAATTCCTGTTTGCGCTCATAAGGGCAGCGGTACAAGCCGACGTCCAGCAAGACAATCTGATTATCGACGCCGTTTCGTTTCTCGACGACGCGCATTTGGCTCGTCTGGCATTTTTCCTGCAAGAGGAAGTGAAACGCGGAATAGACGTGGAGGATCTGCTGGCTCACGTCGCCTTGCAGGCGCCGGAATTGTTTCCAGACAGTACCTTGGGCGACATTCCCGATTTCGCAGACTGGCTGACGCATGATGATCCTCGTTCGTCCCCGGCATGTCATCATTTCAGCTTTGAGGAAGGCGCTCCGAGCGACATGTCTTTTCCGACGCATCGCAATCATCCTACCTGGCATCTGCCGGCGACTGGCAGGCCACTTACGGTCGGCGGCGAAGGATCGGCAGTGTGCCCGACCTGTCGAGAGCGACTGATACATCTGATTACGCTGGACGATCTTGGGAATGAGCTGACGATGCCTCTTCCCAGACTCCGTATCGAGACCTGTGCGAATTCTCTCGAACCGACCTATTATTCCCACGACGCTGCCGGTGTGCCGACGCCGATCGCGCCTCTGCATTCGCCCTACATTGAGAGGCTTGCAAAGGCCGCCGAGAAAAGAACTGTTCGGTTGGCACCGACCCCTGAACGGTGGCTCAGGCAGTCGTACGGGATAAGCAATTCAAGGCAAAACCTGTTTCGGCTTGGTGGGCTGCCGTCATGGATTCAGGGACCGCAGTTTCCAGTCGTTCCCGGAACGGACCGGGAAATGAAATTTCTTCTTCAGTTCGATTCACTCGCCGGTTTCTTCTGGGGCAGCGGCGGCGTGCTCTACGTCTTCTGGGATGACGAGTCCCGGATCACCTGCCATGTGCCGCAATACACGTGACGAAGGCGCCTACTCCGCCGCCAGCCGGTCTGCCGTGCCGTAGGTTGCCTGATAGCGGGCACGCTGCCGGCTGAGGGCCACCATCGTGTTGCGCAGCAGGATCGCCACCGTGATCGGGCCGACGCCGCCCGGCACCGGCGTGATCCACGACGCGACATGCCTGACGCTCTCGGCATCGACGTCGCCGACGATGCGGCTCTCGCCGTCCGGCCCGATTTCCGAATTGATGCCGATATCGATGACGGCGGCGCCCGGCTTGACCATGTCGGCCTTGATCAGCCGCGGTTTGCCGACCGCGACGAACAGTGCGTCGGCGCGGCGTGCGTGTGCCGCCACCGAACGCGTCATGTGGTGACAGACGGTCACCGTCGCGCCTTCGCTCATCAAGAGGAACGCGATCGGCTTGCCGACGATCTCGGAATGGCCGACGACCACCACCTCGAGCCCCTTGAGGTCGAGGCCGGTTTCCCTGAGCAGTTCGACCGAAGCGGCGGCGGTGCAGGGCGCCAGGTCGAGCTGGTTGTAGACGATGTTGCCGATCGAGGCCGGATGCATGCCCTCGACATCCTTGAGCGGATGCACCGCCGCCTGCAGCGTCTTGATCGGAATGTGCACCGGCACCGGCCGCTGGATGATGATGCCGGTGACGCGCGGGTCGGCGTTAAGCCCGTGGATTGCCGCTTCCAGCTCGCCGGCGGTGATGTCGGCGCGAAAGCGCCTTTCCTCGAAGCCGATGCCGGCCAACCCGGCCTTGGCGCGCTGGTTGCGGACATAGACATCGACCGCGGCGGTATCGCCGACGGTGACCGACACCAGCTTGGGCGGAAAGCCTTCGGCGGTGGCGATCGCCGCGTCCTCGCGCACGCCGGCGATGATGCGTTGAGCAACCGGGCCGCCTCTGAGATAGCGGCTGTCGTCGGAAAGGGACATCGGGATGGGGCCTTTATCTGGATTTTAGCCGCCACATAGCAAAGCAACCGCGAAAAGGCAGCGCGAAAAGCGAACCGCCATGCCGGTCGCGCGACGTGCCGGCAAAATCTTCCCGTCAATTCCTGCTGGCGGAAACAAAAAGGGCAGCACGGCTTGCCGCGCTGCCCTTTCGTGACTGGCCGCATCCCCACACGGCCCGTCCCCCGTTATTCAATGCTCCCGAGGCTTCTGAGCAGAATCATCGATGAGGTCAACCGCAGATTACATGACTACAACCGTCGTGCCAACATTGACCCGCTCGTAAAGGTCGACCACGTCCTCGTTGCGCATGCGGATGCAGCCCGACGACACCGCGCCGCCGATCGTCCAGGGCTGATTGGTGCCGTGGATACGGTACTCAGTCGAGCCGAGATAGAGCGCGCGTGCGCCGAGCGGGTTTTCCATGCCGCCGGCGAGATAGGTCGGCAGATAACGGCCCTTGGCGGCTTCGCGGGCGATCATCACCGCCGGCGGCCGCCAATCCGGCCAGACGCGCTTGTTGGTGATCTTGTGGGTGCCGGACCATTCGAAGCCCGGCTTGCCGGTGCCGACGCCATAACGCCGCGCCTTACCGTTCTTCCCGACCAGATAGAGGAAATTCTCTCGCGTATCGATGACGATCGTGCCCGGCTTCTGCGGGCCGTCATAGGCGACTTCCTGCGGCAGATAGATCGGGTCGATCTGCGGCCGCATCACCATGCGCTTGGCCGGCGCCTGCACCGCTGCGGTGCGCAGCTGATCGGGTTCGGCCAGCCGCCGGTAGCGCCGTTGCGGCTGCGCCTCTTGCCGGCTCTGCCGCACGATGCCCGGGGCATGGCCGAGCTGCAGCACCCAGGGTGCCGAAAGATCCGGGCTGACCACCACCGGCGGCCTCTCCGCATAGCGGTCGTTGGCATTGGCGGCGCCGGCAGCAAGTACGGCCGCGGCGCCGAACAGTGGGAACAAGAATGTCTTCATCGCAACGCACCTTGATCGTCGAACATGCCGGGGTGCAAAGCCTCCCCGATTTCGCCGACATTGGGCGCGAAGCGGCAACCGAAACATGAATCGGAATGTGTAAAATGCCGATCTGTCAGTAAAGCTTTTGGTGTGGTTACCGCCCGGTTCAGGAATCTGGTAAAGCCGCGGTAAAGGCCGCGTCAAAACGCGTTAACGCCAAGACACGAACGGAATTCCGCCATGGATGAAAAGACAGGTCTGCTTGCCGGTCCCGACGGCATCGCCCGCTGCTTCTGGCACGGCAACCTGCCGGATTATCTGCACTACCACGACCACGAATGGGGCCGGCCGGTCGCCGACGACCGCCGCCTGTTCGAGAAGATCTGCCTCGAAGGTTTTCAGTCGGGCCTGTCCTGGCTGACCATATTGCGCAAGCGCGACAATTTCCGCGAGGCGTTTGCCGGCTTCGATGTCGACAAGATCGCCGCCTTCACCGACGCCGATGTCGATCGCCTGCTCGGCAATGCCGGCATCATCCGCCATCGCGGCAAGATCGTCTCGACCATCAACAACGCCAAGCGCGCCCGCGAACTCATCGACGAGGCCGGCTCGCTGGCCGCCTGGTTCTGGAAGTTCGAGCCCGGCCCGCACGAGCGGCCCGAGATCGTCGACCTCGCGCATTTGCGCGCCAATCCGACGACGGCCGTCTCGGTCCGCATTTCGAAAGAGCTGAAGAAGCGCGGCTGGAGCTTTGTCGGCCCGACCACCGTCTACGCCTTCATGCAGGCGATGGGGCTGGTCAACGACCATCTCGAGGGCTGCGTCTGCCGCGAGCCGGTCGAGGCGGAACGGAAAGCGTTCAAGCGGCCGAAATAGCGGCTCAGGCGCCGCCGGCGCCGGCCAGGAAAAACCCGGCAAGGATGGCCGCCAGCGCGGCGAACACCGGATAGATCACCAGCAGTCCGGTCATCAGCACGTCGCGCATGGTCGGTCCACTGCGCTGTTGCGCCGCGACCTCGAACGGTCCGGCGATTTGCTTCGTATTCGGGGCATAACCATCGGCCGGCCGCAGCCGGACCGAGGCGTCGCGTGCCCGGCTATCGATGATGTCGAACTTCTGTAGCGTGGCCATGGCCCCGAACCCCTTGTTTCGGCGCGCTTATCGGCCCGGATTGTGTCGGCACGATGCCGCGCGCATGGCACAATTGTTTCATTTGTGACGCGGTTTGTTTCGATCGCCCTGCCTGATGGCTTTGCGCTGCCCCTCATTGCCCTGCCGGGCATTTCTCCCCGTATAGTGACGGGGAGAAAGGACGCCTCCGCCGGTGGTTTCGCCAATCACAGCGTTGCACAAGTAGCGCCGAGGCTGCGACAACTCCCCTTCTCCCCGTCACTATACGGGGAGAAGGTGCCGGCAGGCGGATGAGGGGCGGCGCGACATTTGCGAACCAACTGGTCCCGCGACATCGCGGAAAAGCCGCAAACCCTTGCCTTCTCCGGGCTGCATCGGTAGGACACGCCGACCCGAAATAAGTCACCGTTTACATAGCAAAGTACCCATCCCATGGCCGACAAATCCGAAAAGATGAAAGCGCGGCTGCCGCGCGGCTTTGTCGACCGCGGCGCCGACGATCTGCGCACCGTCGAGAAGATGATGGCGACGATCCGCTCGGTCTTTGAGCTCTACGGTTTCGAGCCGGTCGACCAGCCGCTGATCGAATACACCGATGCGCTCGGCAAGTTCCTGCCCGACCAGGACCGGCCGAACGAGGGCGTGTTCTCGTTCCAGGACGACGACGATCAATGGCTGTCGCTGCGCTACGACCTGACCGCGCCGATGGCGCGCTTTGTCGCCGAGAATTTCGAGCGCCTGCCGAAACCCTATCGCAGCTATCGCTCCGGCTGGGTGTTCCGCAACGAGAAGCCCGGTCCCGGCCGCTTCCGCCAGTTCATGCAGTTCGACGCCGACACGGTAGGCACGCCGGGTGTCGCGGCCGATGCCGAGATGGCGATGATGATGGCCGACGTGATGGAGGCGCTCGGCATCAAGCGCGGCGACTACGTCGTCCGCGTCAACAATCGCAAGGTGCTCGACGGCGTGCTCGAGGCGATCGGCCTCGGCGGCGACGAGAACGCTGGCCGCCGGCTGCAGGTGCTGCGGGCGATCGACAAGCTGGACAAGCTGGGCGTCGAGGGCGTGCGCCTGCTTTTGGGCGCCGGGCGCAAGGACGAGAGCGGTGATTTTACCAAGGGCGCCGGGCTGGGTAACGCGCAAATCGATGTTGTGATCAGCTATTTCACGGTCATGGCGCAGCATGATCCCGAACAAATTGTCCAGACACTGGGATCTATCACCCCGGGGCTCAGCAATCTTGTCGAGGAAAGGAAACTCGAACATCTCGGCATAACGAATGCCTCGTTTGTCGAGGGTCTTGCAGAGCTGGAGCAGATAAGAACCATGGTCGCACAAAGCGGCTACGGTGAGGATCGCATTCGCATCGACCCATCCGTCGTCCGTGGCCTCGAATATTACACCGGCCCGGTCTACGAGGCCGAGCTGCTGGCCGAGATCCCCAACGAGGACGGCCAGATCGTGCGCTTCGGCTCGGTTGGCGGCGGCGGACGTTATGACGGCCTCGTCTCGCGCTTCCGTAGCGAGCCGGTGCCGGCGACCGGTTTTTCCATCGGCGTCTCGCGCCTTATGACGGCGCTGAAGAACCTCGGCAAGCTCGACACTTCCGATGTCATCGCGCCGGTCGTCGTGCTGACCATGGACAAGGATACGGAAAGCCTCGGCCGCTACCAGAAGATGGTGGCCGAGCTGCGCGCCGCCGGCATCCGCTCGGAAATGTATCTCGGCGGCGCCGGCATGAAGGCGCAGCTGAAATATGCCGACCGCCGCGGTAGCCCGGTCGCCGTCATCCAGGGCGGCGACGAGCGCGCCAAGGGCGAGGTGCAGATCAAGGACCTGATCGAAGGCGCGAAGATGTCGGCCGAGATCGCCGACAACGCCGAATGGCGCGCCGCGCGACCGGCGCAGGTGACCGTGGCGGAAGGCGATCTGGTCGCCGAGGTGAAGAAGATACTGGCGGCGCAGGCCGAGGAGCGGGCGCGTGGCAAGTAGGGCGCCGCTTCCTTCTCCCCTTGTGGGAGAAGGTGGCCGAGCGAAGCTCGGTCGGATGAGGGGTGTTCCAGGGAACGCCGACGCCTCATTTCTTCCGGCACCCCTCATCCGTCTTGGCGCTTCGCGCCAATCCACCTTCTCCCACAGGGGGAGAAGGGAAGGGCGCCTGCCGTGACCTCGCGCCCCGCCATCGCATCCGACATCACCAGCCTCTTCGCCGCGCGAAATACGCATGCGGTCGAAGTCGCGGTGCTGCAGCCGGCCGACCCGTTCCTCGACATGGCCGGCGAGGATTTGCGGCGCCGCATCTTTCTCACCGAGAGCGAGACCGGACAGACGCTTTGCCTGCGGCCGGAATTCACCATTCCGGTCTGCCTCGACCACATCGCCAGCCAGGCCGGCACGCCGCGCCGCTATTCCTATCTCGGCGAGGTGTTTCGCCAGCGCCGCGAGGGCGGCAACGAGTTCTTCCAGGCCGGCATCGAGGATCTCGGCGACCGCGACACGGCGGCCGCCGACGCCCGTTCGCTGGCCGATGCGCATGCGCTGCTGTCGCTGGTCCTGCCCGGCCGGGAACTGGCGGTGACGCTCGGCGACCAGACCATCTTCGAGGCGGTGCTGGCAGCACTTGGCCTGCCGCGCGGCTGGCGCATGCGGCTGGCCCGCGCCTTCGGCTCGGCGCCGATGCTTGAGGCCGCCCTTGCCGATCTGGCCAATCCACCGCGCAACAGCCAGCTTGCCGGCGCGGTCGCCGCGCTTGTCCTTGATGGCGATCTCGACGGTCTTTCGGCGCATGTCGCCGGCGGCATGGAAGAGGCTGGCCTGTCGGCAACGGCCGGGCGTTCGCCGTCCGAGATTGCGCGGCGCCTGATCGAGAAGGCCGAACTGCGCAGCGTGCGGCTGTCGAACGAGGCATTCGCGGCGCTAAAGAGTTTCCTGGCAATCGACGTGCCGCTCGACAGCGCCGCCGGAGCGCTCCAACGTTTTGCAGCCGATGCCGGGCTTTCACTGGGGGCTGCGCTGGAGAATTTCGCAGCCCGCGCCGCGGCCATCGAAAGCCTCGGCCTGCGGATGTCTGAAATCAGCTACGACGCCGCCTTCGGCCGGCCGCTCGATTACTACACCGGCCTGGTCTTCGAGATCGCGGCGCAGGATGGCGACCGGCCGCTCGCCGGTGGCGGCCGCTACGACCGGCTGCTGACGCTGCTCGGCGCCAAAACGCCGATCCCCGGCGTCGGTTTTTCCGTCTGGCTCGACCGCATCGAGGCGCTGCGGGAGACGGCGCCATGATCACGCTGGCGATCCCGTCGAAAGGCCGGCTCAAGGAGCAGGCGCTGGAGGTGCTGGCCAAGGCCGGGCTTGCCGTCAGCCTGCCCGGCGACGAGCGCAAATATCGCGCCCGCATCGACGGCCTTGACGGCGTCGAGATAGCATTCCTGTCTGCCTCGGAGATATCAGGCGAAATCGGCCAGGGGTCGGTCGATCTCGGCATCACCGGCGAGGACCTTTTGCGCGAAAACCTCGCCGATTGCGAGACGCGCGCCGAAATCATCGCCCGCCTCGGTTTCGGCAATGCCGATGTCGTCGTCGCCGTGCCCGACATCTGGCTCGATGTCGACACCATGGCCGACCTCGACGACGTCGCCGCCGATTTCCGCCAGCGCCACGGCCGCCGGCTCAGGATCGCCACCAAATACTGGCGCCTGACCCAGCAGTTCTTTTCGCAAAAGCACGGCATCCAGGTCTACCGCATTGTCGAAAGCCTTGGCGCCACCGAAGGCGCGCCGGCGGCCGGATTGGCCGATATCGTCGTCGACATCACCACGTCAGGCGCGACGCTGCGCGCCAACCATCTCAAGGTGCTGGCCGACGGCGTCATCCTGCGCTCGCAGGCCTGCCTCGTGGCGTCGAGGAAGATGCGTTCGGCGACGGACGAGGCCGTGTTGCGCGATATTGCGGGCAGGATGGCATCGGTGAACGCAGGCTGACGACCAGCCGATCTCCCCCCTTGAGGGGGAGATGTCGCCGAAGGCGACAGAGGGGGTCGGTACGTCTTGACGCGACTCTCCTAACCGACAGAACAGGCTGGAGCTCCGCGCGCGGCGACCCCCTCTGGCCTGCCGGCCATCTCCCCCTCAAGGAGGGAGATTGGCAGCTTGGCCGCAGTGCCAACCTGACGCGATTTTCTTGACGTACAGCAATTTTGTTCTTGCTTTGTGCCGGCAGCTATGCTACTAATCTCGCTATGGTGCAAATTGGCCCCGAAGACCCGCCCGCCGAGGCGGGTTTTTTATTTTCGGCCCTTACAGGCGAGTTCCCACCCAGCCCCACCATGGACGGGATTTCCACCACCCTGCCGGGCTGATAGGCTCGGCCTGTCTGCGGAGGACACGGCGATGCCGATCAATCTCGACGAGTTGAAGAATGCAACCAACCTGCGCTCCAAGCGCGATGGCGGTTCGTTCATTGCGCCGGTCGACGGCACGGCGCATGTCTCGGGCGAGCGCAGCGTGCCGCTGCTCAACCTGACCATCCCGGCGCTGTTTGCCGATACGGTCGGCAAATATGGCACGCTCGATGCCGCCGTCTTCGTCGAGCAGCATAAGCGCTTTACCTGGGACGAACTGTCCGACACGGTCGATGCGCTCGCCGCCGGCTTCCTGGCGCTCGGCCTCGAGAAAGGCGACCGCGTCGGCATCTGGTCGCCGAACCGCTGGGAATGGCTGGTGACGCAATTCGCCACCGCCCGCATCGGCCTGGTCCTGGTCAACATCAACCCGGCCTACCGGCTGGTCGAGCTGGAATATGCCTTGAACAAGGCCGCTTGCCGAGCGCTCGTCACCGCCGCCACATTCAAGAGTTCCGACTATCTCGGCATGATCGAAACGCTGGCGCCGGAGATCGCCAAGGCCACCCCCGGCAAGCTCGACGCCAACAGACTGCCGGCGCTGAAGACCGTCATCCGCATGGACGAGGACAATTCGCCGGGCATGTTCAATTTCGCCGACGTGCTGGCGATGGCCGGCCGCGACGAGCATGACCGGCTCGACCGGATTTCAGCGGGGCTGAAACCGGACGACGCCATCAATATCCAGTTCACCAGCGGCACGACCGGCGCGCCCAAGGGCGCGACGCTGACCCACAACAACATCGTCAACAACGGCAATTTCGTCACCGCGGCAATCCGGCTCACCGTCGACGACCTGCTGTGCATCCCGGTGCCGCTCTATCATTGCTTCGGCATGTCGATGGGCACGATGGGCTGCGTCACCAAGGGCGCGACCATGGTTTTCCCCAGCGAGGGGTTCGATGCCGGCGCCACGCTGAGGGCGGTGGCAACGGAACGCTGCACCGCGCTCTACGGCGTGCCGACCATGTTCGTCGGCCTGCTCGACCATCCGGAGTTCGCCTCCTTCGATCTCACCAGCCTGCGCACCGGCATCATGGCCGGCTCGCCATGCCCGATCGAGGTGATGAAGAAGGTGGTGTCGCTGATGCATATGGCTGAGGTGACCATCGCCTACGGCATGACCGAGACCAGCCCGGTGTCGTTCCAGAGCAGCGTCGACGATCCCCTGGAAAAGCGCGTCTCGACCGTCGGCCGCGTCCATCCGCATGTCGAGGTCAAGGCCATCGACGCCGAAGGCGCCACCGTCGCGGTCGGCGCGCCGGGCGAGCTGTGCACGCGCGGCTATTCCGTGATGAAGGGCTATTGGGACGACGAGCAGAAGACCCGCGAGGCCATCGACGCCGACGGCTGGATGCACACCGGCGACCTCGCCACCATCGATGCCGAGGGCTATTGCAACATCGTCGGCCGGGTCAAGGACATGGTCATCCGCGGCGGCGAGAACGTCTATCCACGCGAGGTCGAGGAGTTTCTCTATCGCAACCCGAAGGTCAAGGAGGTGCAGGTGTTCGGCATTCCCGACCCGAAATACGGCGAGGAGCTGTGCGCCTGGATCGTGCTGAAGCCCGGCCAGATCACCACCGAGCAGGAGATCAAGGCCTTCTGCGCCGGCCAGATCGCCCATTTCAAGATACCGCGCTACATCCGCTTCCGCACCGAATTGCCGATGACGGTGACCGGCAAGCCGCAGAAATTCCTGATGCGCCAGGCGATGGTCGACGAACTGGGACTGGTGACGCAGAAGACGGCTTGAGGGCGCGCTTCGGGCTTTCGCAGGGTTCGCAGACGAGGCTTGCCCAGAAGAGGCTTGCAAAAGGGGCTTGCGGAAGGGGCTTGGAATGAGTGGTTTCGCAAGATCGGCGGTTTCCTACGGCATGCCGTTGGCCGCGCTGGCGATGGCTGTCGCGGTCAGGGCCAGCGGGGTGTCGGTCGACGAAGGGTCGCTGGGCACCAGGATATTTATCGGCGCGCTGTCGAGCGCGATCATGTTCACCACCATTTTCGTGGTGCTCGACCACGCCGAGGCGGTGGCCCGGCGGGTGGGCGAGCCGTACGGCACGTTGGTGCTGACCATCGCCGTGACGGCAATCGAAGTGTCGATCATCGTTTCCATCATGCTGCACGGCGCCAACAACCCGACGCTTGCACGCGAATCCGTGTTCTCGACGGTGATGATCACGTCCACCGGCGTCGTCGGCATGTGCCTGACGTTTGGCGGCTGGCGCCATCGCAAGCAGGCAATCGTCCGCCAAGGAACCAGCGCCTATCTGGCGGTACTGGTCGCGCTGAGCGTCATGACGCTCATTCTGCCGACCTACACGCGAACCACCGATCCCGGCACGTTCTCGGCGGCGCAACTCGGCTTCGTCAGCGTGCTTTCGGTGCTGCTTTATGCCGGTTTTCTGTTCGCGCAGACTGTCCGCCACCGCGACGATTTCATCGACGGGCAAGCACATGGCGCCGCGGTGCGAGCCGACGCTCACGAAAGCGTCGCCGCCGGCGCCGTTCTCCTGCTGATCGGGCTGATCGGCATCGTCATGCTCGCCGAACAGGTCGCCGCCAGCGTCGAGGACGCGCTCGTCGCCTACCAGGTACCGCAGGCCGATGCCATTGTCGGCGCAATGATCGCCGCGCTGGTCTTGATGCCGGAGGCCATTTCGGCGGTTCGTGCCGCGCTCAGCAACGAGCTGCAGCGCGGCCTGAACGTCGCCATGGGCTCGGCCTGCGCGACGATCGGTTTGACAATACCCGGCATAGCCGCCGCCAGCCTGCTGACCGGAAGAGGCCTGACCCTGGGCCTGCCGGCGACCGACACGGTGCTTTTGGTCCTGGCGCTTTTCATCTGCAATGTGAGCTTCGGCACGGAGAGGACGACGTTCCTGACCGGCTTGGTGCACCTCGTGGTATTTTTTACCTGGGTGTTTTTGATATTTGTGCCGTGAGGGTTGGGGCGAGCAAGGGGGCAGGCAGATTCTGACGACTGTTCTCGGCCGAGCAGCCACACTTTTTCCGCACCGAGTTCCGAAGTAGGCAAGCCGCACAAGTTCGGCAAAGACGGCGTGAGGGGTGGGCGCCAATTTTTCTCCTTTGCGCCATGGGCGGACGCTTAGCACCAAGGCCTTGAACGTCTCGATAGGGGCCGCGAGCGGATTGGCAGCTTCTGGCTTCGCAACGAAGATTGCAGACATTCAACCCGCTGGATGGAGGTCGTGAACTGACCCAAGGCGACATTCCTCAGACTGTCCGTTTCCACCGAAGCGGGGCGATGCGGCCGATCAAGCGCCCTTTCGGGTTCGAAAGCTGTTAGGGTAGGATGATAAACGATGTGCCGCAGGAGCGGGGATGCCCGTCGATCGCGTTCAGCGGAAAGTAGCTGCCATCCTCGCTGCCGACGTGGTGGGGTTCAGCCGACTTGTCGGCAAAGATGAAGAGACGACCCTTGCTACCCTGAAGGTCCATCGACAAGCGATCGACAAGCTAATTGCCGGCTACGATGGACGCATCTTCGGAAGCGCAGGCGACAGCGTCATCGCAGAATTCGCCAGCGCGATAGGTGCGGTTCGGTGCGCTATCGACATCCAGTTGGCGATCGATCGGCTCAACGCCGACTTGCCTGGGCCAGGGCGCATGCGATTCCGGATTGGAGTCAACCTCGGCGACGTGGTGGTTGATGGCGACAATCTCATGGGTGACGGTGTGAATGTCGCCGCCCGCCTTGAGGGGCTGGCGCTTCCGGGCGGCATCTGCGTCTCTGACGCTATCCAGATGCAAGTTCGCGACCGTCTTGCAGCAGATTTCGTTGACCTGGGTGAGCAGCGCCTAAAGAACATTGCGCGGCCGGTTCGGGCTTTTCGCGTGCCCGTCACGTCTGAGGAACCAACTAGCTCGCCGTTTCGCGGCCTCGACAGTTTCGATTTCGAGCACGCCGATCTCTTCTTCGGGCGGAGCCGTGCGATCGCTATCTGCACTGAGCGACTGGAGCAGCTCGCGGTCGCGGGCAAGTGCTTCCTGCTCATCTACGGGATGAGCGGCTCCGGCAAGTCCTCGCTCGTGCGCGCCGGGCTGATTCCGGCCGTCACGCAACGTGGCGCGGTGCCGGGCATCTTGCTCTGGCGGCGTTGCGTCATGCTCCGTCCGAGGGACCTGACGCGATCACGTCTCTGTCAGCGGCGTTGCTCCGCGCCGAAGCCTTGCCCGAACTTGCCGAAAACGGGACGGCGACCGAGTTGGCGGCGACGTTTCGGAACAATCCCGATCGGGCGCTGGCTTTTGTCCGCTCGGCGCTCGCCTCGACCCCCTCCAGTGGCGGCCCGGGTAAGGCGCGTCTGGTCCTAGCCGTCGATCAGATGGAGGAACTCTTCACAACCGAAACGGAACCAGCCTCGCGCGCTTTGTTCGTGCGATTGCTTTCAGCGTTCGCCACTAGCGGACTTGTATGGGTGATCGCGACGATTCGCGGCGACTTCTTCCATCGGTGCGGCGAGGTCCCGGGTTTCTCGGCATTGAAGGATGGCCTGAGCAGCTACGAACTCTTGCCTCCGACCGGGGCCGAGATTTCGAAGATCATCCGTGAACCCGCAAGCGCGGCGGGCCTGCGCTTTGAGGAAACGAAAGACCGCGGCCGACTGGAGGACGTGCTTCAGGAGGCGACAGCGGCCGACCCCGGTTCCCTACCACTGCTCGAGTTCGTGCTCGAAGCACTTTACCAAGCCGGCCGAGCAGAACGCCTGCTTACCTTCGCAGCCTATCGTGCGCTTGGAGGCCTCGAGGGCGCGATCGCGCGCCGGGCCGACGAAGTGGTCGAGGCGTTGTCGCCCACGGTTCAGGATGCGCTGCCAACCGTCCTTCGCGCGCTGACGACGGTTCGTCTCGGCGACAATTCAGTCGCCGCGGCCCCGGCGGTCCGCGACAACATGGCGCGAACGCCCGCACAAGCTGCACTTCTCGACGCGTTGATCGCGGCTCGGCTTCTCGTTTCCGACGAGAACCTTGAAGGGCAGGCAGTCGTCCGCGTCGCCCACGAGGCGCTTTTGAGCCGTTGGCCCCGCGCGCGCGACATCGTCAACGCTGATCGAAGTTTTCTGGAGACGCGTGCCCGGCTGCGAACCGATGCCGGCCGCTGGCATGCCGACAACAGGAATCCCGACCTGCTTCTGCCCGCCGGCATACGATTTGCCGAGGGCGAGGAATTGCTAGTGTCGCGGCGAGAGGACGTCGACGATCAAGTAGCTCAGTATGTAGAAGCATCATTGTTGGCTCAGATGGCGGTCGCGGAAAGGGAGCGACAGGCCGATCGTGCGCGCATAGAGGCCGAAGAGGCGACCAAACGGGAGCGCCTTGAGCGCGAAGCGGAACGCCGCAGCCTGGTGGCGGAAGCGGCGACACGGCTTGCGCGCCGCACGCGTTACGCCGCTATTGTCGCCTTTGCATTGGCGGTCGTGGCAGGCGCCGGCGCGATCGCCGGATTCTGGGGACAACACGAGGCCAGCCTTCAGGCAGAGCGCGCCGACGAGAATGCCCAGGAGGCAATAGCGGCGAGAGACCTCGCGCTGCGCAACCAGTCACGGTCGCTCTCGTCGATCTCGCTGCAACTGTCGTCCGCCGGGGACAGCGAGCTTGCCATCCTTCTGGCGCTGGAGGCCCTTCCCAAGAAGGGAGAAACGACCGAACGGCCCTATGTGACCGAGGCCGAAGCCGCCCTGTTCAGAGCTCTGTCCGGGTATCAGGAACTCGCCGTCCTTCGCCATGAAGATGCCGTCACCCACGGCGCTTTCAGTCCGGAAGGAGACCGCGTCGTTACATCTTCCTTCGATCAGACCGCGCGAGTTTGGAACACCGCCGACGGAAAGGCGCTTGCCATCCTCAAGGGCCATAAAGGCGTGCTAAAGTTGGCAGTGTTCAGCCCGGACGGAAGACAAGTCCTCACTGGCTCGGTCGACGGCACTGCAAGGGTCTGGGATGCGGCGACCGGCAAGCAGCTCTACGTCCTCAATCAGACCGGTGACGTCCACGCCGCGATTTTCAGCCGCGACGGAACGCGGATCTTTACTGCTTCGGAGTTTGCCGCGCCGACGATCTGGAACGCTCGGGACGGCACCGAGATTGCCAGATTGCCGGGAGCCAGTTGGCAATCTACCGTTCTTGCGGTGAGTCCCGACGGTCAAATGCTTGCTTCCGTCCAGTTCCACGGAGACGTTCAAATTTGGAATGCGAACGACGGCACTCCGATCGGCACGATTCCGGTTCGCGGAGACAATGTTACTGGCATCGAGTTTAGTCCGAACGGGACCCAACTCCTGACCGTCGCCTGGACTGGCACGTCTCGTCTTTGGAGTCTGGCGGATCTGTCGGGACTTGCCGCTCTCCCCGGATCACCGAGTGCTGGCCATCAAGGGACCTTCAGTCACGATGGCCGCCTTGTGGCAGTCGTTGCCATCGACGGATCCGCCCGTCTTTGGAATACAAGGACAGGTGAGTTGATCCGCATATTCGGCCAAGAAACCAGGGCAAGCGCGCTCAATGCCGGAATCTCCTATCAATATCTCGACGTCAACGGCGCGTTCAGCCCTGACGGCGAACTTTTCGCCACCGCGTCGGTGAACGGCGTTTCCCGTATCTGGGACGTCAAGAGCGGCTCGCAGGTCTCGATCCTCCACGGGCATAGTGCGCTGATCGAGGAGGTCGCCTTCAGCCCCGATGGCCGTCGCCTTCTCACGGTGTCGCACGACGGAACCGCGCGCATCTGGGACGTCGACGGTGTGCTAACGACCACGTTGCGTCACGAAACCGCGCGCAGGTTCGCAGTATTCAGTGCTGACGGGGCGCGCGTCGTGACGGGAAGCGGTGTCGTGGGGCATGTCTGGGATGTTGCAAGTGGCAATTTGGTTGCGACGCTCGCGCCCGGCACGGAAGGCTTGCTTAAGCTTGCGGTATTCAGCCCTGATGGGCATCGTCTTGCCACGACGTCCAACGACGGCGTGGTTCGGCTGTGGGAGGCCAAAGGCGGTCGCGAAGCGGCAGCGCTGGAAGGTCATGATCCCAAGGTCGTCCAGGTCCAATTCAGTTCCGATGGCTCGTTCCTGGCATCCGCTTCGGTCGATGGAACTGTGCGGCTCTGGGACGCCTCGACCGGCGCTGCCAAGACAGTATTTCAAACCACAGCGGATTTGCAGGATGCCTTGTTCAGCCCGGATGGCAAGCTGGTCCTTGCGACGTTGAACGACAATACAGCGCGGCTTTGGAAGATGGACGGCACTGAGATCACAGGTGTTCCAGGACACGAGAACCGCATCAGCGCAGCGGCTTTCAGTCCCGACAGCCGATTGGTCGCCATTGGTTCTTCCGACGGAACGACGCAAATCTGGTCAGTCGCGGAAGGGGAAGCTGCCGCCACGTTGAAGGGACACGGCGGGCCGGTGACAAATGTTGCCTTCAGCAACGATGGCAGGTCGCTGGCAACTGCCTCACGAGATGGAACCGTTCGCATCTGGAGCGTCAAGGACGGGAAGGAAAGGTCTGTCCTCACGGGGGGCAGTGCCAGCATCGACAACGTCGCATTGAGTCCCAACGGACAATATGCGGTGACGTCGTCCTACCGTGAGCGGTCTGTCAGGCTGTGGTCTGCCGACACGGGTCAGCAACTCGCGCTCCTTGTTGGCCAGCATGACACCAGCACGATCGTCCCGGCGGTCACGCGGGCCGCATTCAATTCGGATGGCACACAGGTCGCAGCTGTCTCAGGCGGAGATAGCGTGCAGTTGATCCGCGTCTTCACGTCGCCAGAGGACCTCATCGCCTATGCTCAAGACGTCGTGCACCGAAAACTCACTTCTTGCGAGCGTAGGCGCTTCTTCCTGCCCGTGGCAGATGATGCCGAGGACTGCCCTAGCTAAGCTGGCGTTGCAGCAGTCGTGTCAGCAGCGAGATGAAACGAATCCAGAGGGTCCGAAGCTGGCGCAACCTCGCCCGTCGTGTTGACACCAGGGAAGTCCGCTTCTGAAGGAAGGCAGGGGCCGGCTGAATGACCGACATTGCTGAAGGGTTTCGGGTGCCGTCAGGCGTACGAAAGTCTCTGATGCAGGAACCCGCGGGCCGCAGGCGGTGAGCTATGGGGATTTGTGTTTCGGG
>NZ_JAMYMO010000022.1:0-88473 GCF_040318575.1 Mesorhizobium sp. M1088
AATATTAAAAACTCCCTGGGGGGGGCCCCCGCCCAAAACCCCGGCCGCCCCCCACCCCCCCCCGCCCCTGGTCCATGCTCAAGCGGCCAAGACTGCTGGCATCGGATGGATTGCATGAAACGGAACGCAAAGCCGGTTCCAGGTGTTGATCATGCCGAGCGCAACCGAGAGCTTGACCAGCTCCTGTTCCGAGAAATATTCGAGCGTCCTTGCATAGAGTTCGTCCGACACACCGTTGTCGGCAATCCTGGTCAGCGCGTCGGTCCAGGCCAAGGCCGCGCGTTCGCGCTCTGAAAACAGCGGCGATTCCTTCCATGCGGAGACGAGATAGAGCCGCTGCTCGCTTTCGCCGTCGCGGCGCGCTTCGCGGCTATGCATCTCGACGCAATACGAGCAGCCGTTGATCTGCGACGCCCTGAGCTTGATCAGATGCAACAGGCTTTTTTCGAGCCCGCATTCGTCGACTGCCTTGTTGAGCGCCGACACCGCCTTCATGATCTCCGGCGCCGCGCCGAAAAATTGCAGCCTCTGTTTCATCGTCTGTAGCCTTTCATGCTTGCTTGGTTGAACTTGATTTCTGCGGCCGCCGATGGCGCTCGACGAAGGCGCAGTTCGCGGCGACCGAACGGGGATCGGCATCGGCGGTGTATTCTGCAACGATGTCGGACAGCCGGGCGTCGGCGAGCGCGGCGCGATAGGCACGCTCGGCCTTCAGCATGGCTACGTTGATGCCGCAGGGTTTGACATAGACCGAGGCATCGAGCTTCGCTGGGCCGCGCTGGCGGATTTCGGCGCAGCGGAACGCCGGTTCACGCCCCTCGACGGCCAGCACGATATCGAGCAGCGTTATGCGTTCCGCCGGCCGCGCCAGCCGGTAGCCGCCGGACGGCCCCGGCACTGATTCCAGAATGCCGGACGCAGTCAGCGCGTTGAGATGCTTAAGCAGATAGCTCGGCGACAGCCCGAACGCCTCGGCCATGGCAGCACCTGGCAAGGTCGCGGCGCCATCAACGCCGGCGAGCATCGCGGCGCAGTGGATGGCCGCTTCGACGCCTTCGCCCAGCTTCATTTCGCTCTCCTGTTCATGGATATAGATTATCTTGGATATCTTTTATCCGCAATAGGAAAGTCAAAAAGCGGCGCCCATGGACGCCGCTTTTTTCGCAATGCTATTCCGCCGCCACCTTGGCCATCGGATTGTTGGGATGCGTCGTCCAGTTGGCATAGATCGGCGACACTGGCCTACCAGTGCGCTCGTCGATCGCGCCAACCGCCAGTGGCTCCATGGTGATGCAGTTCTCGACCGGGCAGACGTTGACGCAGAGATTGCAGCCGACGCATTCGGCCTCGATCACCTCGAAATGCCTGACGCCGTCGACGATTGCGGTGATCGCCTGGTGCGAGGTGTCCTCGCAGGCGATGTGGCAGCGGCCGCATTTGATGCAGGCCTCCTGGTCGATATGCGCCTTTGCGATGTAGTTGAGGTTGAGATACTGCCAGTCGGTGACGTTGGGAGTGGCGCGGCCAATGATGTCGTCGAGCGAGGCATGGCCCTTCTCGTCCATCCAGTTTTCCAGGCCGGCGATCATCTCCTGCACGATCTTGAAGCCATAGGTCATCGCCGCCGTGCACACCTGCACATTGCCGGCGCCAAGCGCCATGAACTCGGCGGCGTCGCGCCAGGTGGTGATGCCTCCGATACCGGAGATCGGCAGGCCCTTCGTTTCCGGGTCGCGCGCGATCTCGGCCACCATGTTCATGGCGATCGGCTTCACCGCCGGGCCGCAATAGCCGCCATGCGAACCCTTGCCGTCAATCGTCGGCTCCGGTGCGAAATTGTCGAGATTGACGCCGGTGATCGAATTGATGGTGTTGATCAGCGACACCGCGTCGGTGCCGCCGGCAAGCGCAGCGCGTGCCGGCTTGCGTATGTCGGTGATGTTGGGCGTCAGCTTGGTGATGACAGGCATGCGGGTGTTGGCCTTGCACCAGCGCACCACCATTTCGATGTACTCCGGCACCTGGCCGACCGCCGCACCCATGCCGCGTTCCGACATGCCATGCGGGCAGCCGAAATTGAGTTCGATGCCGTCAGCGCCGGTCTCCTCGACTACCGGCAGGATGGCCTTCCAGGCATGCTCATCGCAAGGCACCATCAGCGAGACGACGATCGCCCGGTCGGGCCAGTCCATCTTGACCTGCTTGATCTCGCGCAGATTGACCTGCAGGTCGCGGTCGGTGATCAGCTCGATGTTGTTGAGGCCGAGCAGACGACGGTCGGCGCCCCAGATCGCGCCGTAGCGCGGACCGTTGACGTTGACCACCGGCGGGCCCTCTTCGCCGAGCGTCTTCCATACCACGCCGCCCCAGCCCGCCTTGAAGGCGCGAATGACGTTGTAGGCCTTGTCGGTCGGCGGCGCCGAAGCCAGCCAGAACGGGTTCGGCGACTTGATACCGACGAAATTATTGCGGATGTCTGCCATGCTCATGCCCTCCCGTTCGAGGTCAGTGCCCGATGAATGCTCTCCGCAGCATCGCGGCCTTGCGCGACGGCTGAAACAGTCAAGTCATCGCCGCCGAAAATGCAGTCGCCGCCAGCCCAGACATTGGCCAGCGAGGTGCGGCCTTCGGCGTCCACCTTGATGCGGCCGGCTTCCAGGTCAAGCAAAGCCCCGCTGCCGTTGAGCGCAGCCGGGACAAAACTCTGGCCGATCGCCTTGAACACCTGGTCGGCGGTCAACGTCAGCCGCTCGCCGGTGCCGACGAGCCGGTCGCCGTCCATCGCGGTGTATTCGAGCTCGATCGCCGACACCTTGCCAGCGTCGGCAATGACCCGCTTCGGCTGCAACCAGTGCCGGATGATGACGCCGTTGGCGGCAGCCAGATCCTGCTCGAATTCGGAGGCATTCATGTGCTCCGGGCCGCGCCGATAGCAGATCGTCACCTCTTCGGCTCCGAGCAGCTTCGATTGCACCGCCGCGTCGATCGCCGTCATGCCGCCGCCGATGACGACAACACGCCGGCCGACCGGCAGGCTGGCCAGATCACTGGCCTGACGAAGCTCGGCAATGAACTCGACAGCATTGCTGACGCCCGGCGCCTCCTCGCCATCCGCTCGCAAGGCATTGACGCCGGCAAGCCCCATGCCGAGGAACACCGCATCGTAATTCCTGGTCAGGTCCGACAGCTGGTAATCACGGCCGAGCGCCTTGCCGTTCTGGATGTCGATGCCGCCGATCGACGTGACATAGTCGACTTCAGCCTGGGCGAAATTGTCGACGCTCTTATAGGCGGCGATACCGTATTCATTGAGGCCGCCGGCCTTCGGGCGGGCTTCCAGGATGGTCACGTCGTGGCCGTAGCGGGAGAGCCGATGCGCGGCCGCAAGCCCGGCCGGTCCGGCGCCGACCACGGCGACCGTCTTGCCGGTCGGTTCGGAGCGGTTGTAGAACTGCTTGTTTTCGGCCATGGCGACATCGGTGGCGTAGCGCTGAAGGCGACCAATCTGCACCGGCTTGCCTTCGGCCACCTCGCGCACGCAGACTTCTTCGCATAGCGTCTCGGTCGGGCAGACGCGGGCGCACATGCCGCCCAAAATGTTCTGGTCAAAAATGGTCTTGGCTGAGCCGATCGGATTGCCCGTCGAAATCTGGCGGATGAACAGCGGGATGTCGATCGAGGTCGGACACGCATTCATGCACGGCGCATCATAGCAGAAATAGCAGCGGTCGGACTCGACCAGCGCCTCGTGATGATCGAGTGGCGGGTGCAGGTCGGCGAAATTGTCGGCATATTGGTCCGGCGAGAGCCGCCCGCCGGCAATGCCTTGCTTGAACTGGCCTTCTGGCATCGTCAGTTCCCCATGTTCTTGTTTTGGGGAAGGCTAGCACGTTTTATTTTTTTATCAATTGGTCAATTTTCTGTGCAACTGCTGAAAAGCCACGACTAAACATGACAAGTATACTCATGGTACAAAAGCCGCCGACAGGGAAGCTTGGCCATAGCGGCACTGCCGTTGCTGGACTGAGTGGTCAGCCTGGTAAGCTTAGCGTTGGTTTTGATCACCGAAGGCAAAGGGCCCTGAAGTCTTCGTCCGTCAGCTGCGTCCAGCTGCCATCGGCGCCGGGATCGGCCTCCTCCCGATGGCACAGCGCGACAAGTTCGGAAGTGGGCGACATCCGGCGCATGGATCAACAACCCCTCGTTGACTGCGAGCAAAGTCGAAAACCGCAGGGCGCGCAACCCGGTAACATTTCCAATTTGCCGTCATCTTTTTTGGTTGGCTGTCGGATTTTCGTCGTGAAGATCGTCCTAGAATGGATCGCGCATGATCGATGTACAAACCGCAAGGAGCACGACAATGCCACAGTCCCCCATGCCCTTCTTCTGGTACGAGCTGATGACCACCGATCTCGACGCCGCCGAGGCGTTTTACACCTCCGTGGTGGGCTGGAGGGGGCAGCCTTTCGAAGGGGCCCAGGGCATGCCGCGCTATATCGTCATGAATGTCGGCGAGCGCGGCGTCGGCGGGATGATGACGCTGCCCGATGACGCGCGCAAGATGGGCATGCCGCCGGCCTGGGTCGGTTATATCCTCACCAGGGACGTCAATGCCGCAACGGCCTCCCTCAAGAAGGCTGGTGGCGCGGTTCACCGCGAGCCCGACGACATTCCTGGCGTCGGCCGCTTCGCCGTCGTTGCAGACCCGCAAGGTGCGATGTTCAACTTCCTGCAGCCCAGCGGCCCCGACCAGCCGCCGCTACCGTTGGCGACCCCCGGCAACATCGGCTGGCATGAGCTCTACACGTCAGACTGGAAGGCGGCGTTCGATTTCTATTCCAGCCAGTTCGGCTGGGAGAAGGGCGACGCCATGGATATGGGTCCGATGGGCGTCTACCAGCTTTTCGCCTTCGGCGGCGAGCCCGTTGGCGGCATGATGAACAAGCCCGAGCAGATCCCGGCGCCGGTCTGGCAGTTCTATTTCAACGTGCCCGGCATCGACGCGGCAGCCAAGCGCGTCACCGACAATGGCGGCAAGATCCTGATGGGTCCGATGGAGGTCCCCGGCGGCAGCTGGATCGTACAGTGCACGGATCCGCAAGGCGCCCATTTCGCGCTAATGGCACCGACGCGGTAACAGGCCGCGCCAATTGCGGGGCCGCCATCGTGCGGCCCCAAGGCTGCAGCACGCCTCACGACTCACTCACCGACAGTTGAATGAAGGCCGGACTATGTGAATGGTCCGGCCTTTGGCGATGACCTATGGCCGGGCTAGGTGAAAATGGAGTCGTAGATGAAGCTTTTCGAAGGCCTCGCCGGATATCAACCGTTCGCCCTTGCCACCTTGCGCATCATGACGGCGCTGCAGTTCATTGAGCACGGCACCCAGAAACTGTTCAATTTCCCCGTCGGCGACCATGCCGGCACCATGAGCGGGCTATCGCTGACCGCGGCCATCCTGGAATTCGGAGGCGGCATCCTGCTGGTATTGGGGCTTTTCACCAGGCCGGTGGCATTCCTTCTCAGCGGCGAGATGGCGATCGCCTATTTCATGGCGCACATGCCGCAGAGCTTCTTCCCGGTCAACAATGGCGGCGATGCCGCGATCTCCTTCTGCTTCATCTTCTTCTATCTGGTATTCGCCGGCCCCGGCGCCCTGGCACTGGACAACCGCAAAACATCGTAGCCGGGCGGATCAGCGCGCGCTCAGGCCGACTTGCGCGCAATCAGGCCCGCGAAGGCGATGAACCCGAAGAACTCTCCGGCTTCGACACGCCGGCGCGCCTCGTGCTTCAGCCCGTCGCCAAGCGCCTTGTCGAGTCGCTTCCAGCCGGCCAGAATATCGGCGCCGCGATCGACCAGAGTCAGCATGTAGTCGGGCGCGGCAATTTGGGCGTAGCCGTAGCTGTCGAATTTTTCGACGACAAAGCCCGCCGATTTCGCCAGCAGCGGCAGCCGGCGCGTCAGCCAGCGGTCATTCACCAGCGCCGCCATTGCGGCATCCACGCAATCCTGCAGCGGATCATGATCGCCGATGGCGACCGTCGTCGTCGCGTAATCGCCGTCGAAGATCGCCAGGCAGCCGCCTGGGCGAAGCACGCGCAACGATTCCGTCAGGGCCTTTTCGGGACCGGGCACATGGGTCAGGCAGGTATGGAAGATGACCACATCGAACGAGTTGTCCTCGTGCGGCAGCGACCTGGCATCCCCTTCGACGAAGTTCAGGTTGGGGATATCCGCGGCAAGCTCGCGCGCCTTCGCCAGAAATATCGGCGACGGATCGAGCCCAACAACCTCGTTCACCCCCGGCCAGCGCGCAAGCTCGCGACTGATCGGTCCCGAGCCGCAGCCGCCTTCGAGGACGCGTGCCCTTTCCGGAAAATCGATCGAGGAGAAAAACGAGTGGCGGATTGCCTTCTGGCGCGGGTCTGCGGCCCGCAACTCCATCGCGTTGATAAGAACCGCGACAACAGCCGGATCAGCGGTTGTGATCTGCGCATACACATCGGGCATGGTGGACCTCCGAAGCAATTGCCCAGCCTTCCGCCGCAGCTCGACAATAAAACCAAAGGTCACCGCGCGAAAGAATTTTCACTATCGCGAAATCGTCCTCCCCCTTTCATCGTGCCACCGGCACGGCGACTTCGCCATGCCACTCGGTTCCTCAACCGCGCATCCGCTCGAAATTGGCGTCGAACAGCGGTGTCTGCTGCATACGTGCGGCGTAACGCTTGCCCAATAGCTCGATCTCGAAACCGTTGGCCTCATCGGCGATCTCTTTCGGCACGTAACCGATGGCGACGGACTTTTTTGAATGATGCGCGTAGCCACCCGACGTGACCCAGCCGCGCACGGCACCGCCATACCAGATTGGCTCGTCGCCGATGACGTCGGCATCGGCAGCATCGACGACAAAGGCCCGCAACCGCAGTCTGCCGCCTTGCTTGCGCTCTGCCAGTGCTGCCTGCTTGCCGATGAAATCGGCCTCTTTGCCATAGGCGACGAAGCGGTCGAGGCCGGCCTCCAGCGGCCCATAGATCGGCCGGTATTCGCGCGCCCATGAGCCGTAATTCTTCTCGAGCCGCAGCGCATTGAGCGCGCGCGAGCCGAACAGGCCGATGCCGAATTCCTCGCCCGCCGCCATCAGCGCCTGATAGGCGGCACGCTGATATTCCGGCGCCACCCAGATTTCGTAGCCGAGGTCGCCGGTGTAGCTGACGCGCCCGACCAGGCACGGTGCCATGCCGATATCCATCCTGCTGATGGCCATGAACGGAAAGGCCGTATTCGACACGTCAGATCGTGTGACCTTTTCAAGAAGGTTCCGCGCGCTCGGCCCGGCGATCGACAGGCCGGTGAGTTTTGCTCCCAGCGCCTCGATGTTAACAGAGCCGTCCTTCGGCAGATGCGCTTCGAACCAGCGCATGTGGTACTGCTCGGCGACACCGCTGCCGGCCAGGAACCAATCCTTGCTTGCAGAATTTGGACCGCCGAGATTGGCCAGCGTGAAATCGCCGATCAACCTGCCGTCTTCCTTCAGCATCGGCGCCAGCGTCATGCGGCCGGGCCTTGGCAATTTGCACGCGAGCATACTGTCGAGCCAGGTTGCTGCGCCCTCACCGGTCACTCTGTATTTGGCGAATGACGAGATTTCCGACAGACCAACGCGTTGCCGAACCGTCTCCACTTCTTTCGCGACATGCTCGAAGTCGCTCGAGCGGCGCCAGGAGAATTCGTCCTTGACCCCTTCGGGCGCATACCATAGCGGCACTTCCAGCCCATAGGCGACGCCCCATTGCGCGCCCTCGGCCGACAACAGATCATAGACCGGCGTCGTCTTGAGCGGTCGCCCAGCCGGCAGTTCCTCGTTCGGGAAGCGGATCGAAAACCGCCGCGAATAATTCTCGCGCACCTTGGCGTTGGTATAGGCCATCGTGGCCCAGTCACCGTAGCGCGACACATCCATCGCCCAGATGTCGGCGCCGGGATCGCCCTCGATCATCCAGTTCGACAGCGCCAGGCCGACGCCGCCGCCCTGCGAGAACCCCGCCATGACACCACAGGCCACCCAGAACCCCGGCAGGCCGCGCACCGGCCCGACCAGCGGATTGCCGTCCGGCGCGAAGGTGAAGGGTCCGTTGATGATCTGCTTGATGCCGGTGTTCTGGAACGCCGGGAAATGCCGGAAGCCAACCTCCAGCGACGGTGCGATGCGGTCGATATCGGGCTCCAGCAGTTCGTGGCCGAAATTCCATGGCGTCTGGAATTCGGACCATGGCTTGTTGGCCTTTTCATAAGTGCCCATCAGCATGCCGCCGCGTTCCTGGCGCAGATAGAGCTCGCCGTCGAAGTCGACCGCATGGATGATCTCCGTGCCGGTCTTCTGGTTCCAGGCGGCGACCTCCGGCATGTCCTCGGTGATCAGGTACATGTGCTCCATCGCCAGCACCGGCAGCTCCAGCCCGACCATGCGGCCGACCTCACGCGCCCACAGGCCGCCGGCATTGACGACATGTTCGGCCACAACCTCGCCCTTGTTGGTGATGACGCGCCACAACCCGTCGGCGCGCCGCACAATGTCCTCGACCTTGGTGAAACGCTCGACCTCGGCACCAAGCTTCCTCGCCGCCTTGGCGTAGGCGTGGGTAACGCCGGACGGGTCGAGATGACCGTCCTCCTTGTTGCGCACGGCACCGACGAACTGCTTGGGATCGAGCAACGGCATCAGCTCGGCCGCCTCATCAGGCGATATCTCCTCGAGCTCGATGCCGAGATAGCGGCCCTTGGCGACGACGCCGCGCAGCCAGTCGAGCCGCGCCTCCGTCGCTGCCAGCAAGACGCCGCCAGTCAAATGCACGCCGGTCGCCTGGCCGGACAGTTCCTCGATCTCCTTGTAGAGCGAGATTGTGTATTTCTGCAGCTTGGCGACATTGGGATCGCCATTGATCGTGTGCATGCCGCCGGCGGCGTGCCAGGTCGAGCCGGAGGTTAATTCATCGCGCTCCAGAAGCACGATGTCTGTCCAGCCGTGCCGGGCCAGATGGAACAGCACGGAGCACCCGACAACGCCACCGCCGATAACAACGACCTTTGCATGCGATTTCATGGGATTCTCGTCGTTTCAAAGAGTTGGATGGGTTTCATGATTCTGGAGGAGAAGAGAATGAAGCCGAACAAGACGAGCGGCGCTTAAGGCTCGCCCGCCCCGATCGCTTCCTTGCGCTTGGCCACGTACGCCTCAAGCGCCTCGCGTCTGGAGATTTCCATCACCGGCTCGACATAGTCCTCCAGCGCCTTCTTCCACAGCCTCGTCGCTCGCGCCGTGGCGTCTAGCCCACCAGCTTCCTGCCAAGCCTCGAAATTCTGCCAGTTGGACAGCATCGGCTGGTAGAAGGCCGTGGCGTAGCGCTCCAGCGTGTGCGGCTCGCCGAAGAAGTGGCCGCCGGTCGGAACCGCACCCAGAGCCTCGACGGCAAGCTCGGCCTCGTTGACCTCGATCGGGCGCAAAAACTCCATCATGTGCTGGATCATCTCGACGTCGATGATGAACTTTTCGAACGACGCTGTCAGTCCGCCCTCTTGCCAGCCGGCGGCATGGTAGACGAGGTTGCCATGGCCGAGCACCGCGCCCCACAGCGCCATCAGCGTCTCATAGGCGCCTTGCGCGTCGGCGGCATTGGAAGCCGAGCCCGGCGTTGTGCGATAAGGCAGGTTGTAACGCCGCGCCAACTGTCCGGACGCGATATTCGCCTTGGTATTTTCAGGCGTGCCGAACGCCGGCGCTCCCGATTTCATATCGACATTGGAGGTGAAGGCGCCATACATCACCGGCGCGCCGGGGCGGACGAGCTGCGTCAGCACCACGCCGAACAGCGCCTCGGCATTCTGCTGGGCGAGCGCGCCGGCAAGCGTCACCGGGCTCATCGCTCCCATCAGCGTGAATGGCGTTACCGCCACCGACTGGCCGAACTCGGCCATCGTCATCAGCCCCTCGGCCATCATCTCGTCGAAGCGGCGCGGCGAATTGACTGAAATGATCGTGGTGACGCCGGGATCGTGGCGCATCTCATCAAGCGTCAGTCCGCGCGCGATTGCCATCATTTCGATGCCGTCGAGCGCCCTGCCGCGGCCGATGGCCGAGACGTGAAAGCTTTTGTCGGTCAGTGTCAGATTGGCGAAATAGGTGTCGAGATGACGGGAATTCGCCGGCAATTCTACCGGCGCGCAGACCTGGTTGCCTAGCATGTGGATGCAGTTGAAATGCTGCGCCAGCCGGACGAGATCGGAATAATCGCGCAAATTGCCGGCACGGCGGCCGCGCTCCATGTCGTGCACATTCGGCGGCCCGGCGACGAGCGTGAAGTTGATGGTATTGCCGCCGAGGTGGACGGCATGGGCGGGATTGCGCGGCGTCAGCGTATAACTGGACTGCGTCGTCTTCAGCGCTTCCTCGATCATGCCGCGATCGATGCGGACGTTCATCGTGGCATGATCGACCTTGGCCCCGGCCTTCTCGAACAGCGACAGCGCCCGCGGGCTCATCACCTCGATGCCGAAATTCTCCAGGATATGCATCGACGCCTGGTGGATCGCCTCGATCTGGTCGGCCGAGAGCATCGCCATTGGCGGATAGGGATTGGTGACGCGGCGCAACGGCAGTTGCGGGATGGCGGTCGGTCCCCTGTTGCTGGTTCGCTCGGCGCCGCGCTTGCGTCTTGGTTCGCTCATGCCGCGCATCAAAGCGCCGGAACGAGGATCGAGCTGTCAAGAATCCGCCACCTGCGGGCGTGATTTTAGCCAAGGCGGCATTCCGGGAATTTCACATCGGTAAAAGCGACAACAAACGTCGGAATGTTTATACCTGCTCAGTGTCGGCCAAAGCGGCCGATGAGCCGTTAAGGAAGACAGCAAGATTCCTTTTATGTTTTCGGCCTAATGCTCTTCCGATGCGTAGGTCGAGTTTTAGTAAAATTATAGCGATTGCCGCGCCGCTGGCGCTTTCGGCCTGCGCGACGCCACCGAACCATATCAACGATGTGTGCGCCGTTTTCGACCAGAATGACGGCTGGTTCGACAATTGGCAGGCGGCGGCACAACGCACCGAGCAGAAATACGGCGTGCCGGTTCCCGTGCTGATGGCGACGGTGCGCAAGGAATCCGGCTTCAAGAGCAACGCCAGGCCGCCGCGCACCAAGCTGCTGGGCTTCATTCCCTGGAAACATATCTCCAGCGCCACCGGCTTCTCGCAGGCGCTCGACGGCACCTGGGCGCAATACCAGAACGAGACCGGCAGCTGGGCGGCGCGCCGCACCAGGTTTGCCGATGCCGTCGATTTCGTCGGCTGGTATCATTCCAGGACCGCCGACACGCTCGGCGTCGCCCGCAACGACACCTACAATCTGTATCTCGCCTACTATCTCGGCTGGAATGCCTACAAGCGCGGCAGTCGCGGCGACGCCGACGTGCAGCGCTATGCGCATGCCACCGAACAGATGGCGCAGGACTACGCCGCGCAGCTACGGCAATGCGCGCCCTAGCCTATTAACGGCTCTCAGCCGCCCTTGGGTTTGCGCGGCTTGCGCGTGGCGTCCTCGGCCTGTCGGCCGTCGCCGACAGTCGGCGGCATGATTGGTGCCACCGCGCTGTCGGCAGAGCTTGAGGTGCCGGTCTCTGAAACCTCGTCGCGAACCTCGTGACGGCGGGCTTTGGCGACCGCTTCGGCATTCTCCACTGCCTGGCCCTCGGCATCGGCTTCAACGCTGCCAGTCTTTCCATGCGGGCGCTTGGGCGGATCTCCGGCAAAGCCCGGGCCAACACCGTGGTTTGCATCATCCGGCACGCCCTCATTTGCGGCGTGCTCCTTGTCGAATTTGATCACCGGCTCCATTTTCGCCAGCACGTCGTCGGACAGCCAGCATAAGCTCATATGGCCGTCGCCGAGATTTTTGACTGGCGGCACCATGGTTTCGCAAAGGTTGTCCGGCACCAGTTTCTTGTAGCCGCAGCGCGTCTGGAACGGACAGCCGGACGGCGGGTTCATCGCCGAAGGGATGTCGCCCTCCAGCACGATGTGCTTCTTGACCACGCTTGTGTCGGCGATCGGGATCGCCGACAGCAATGCCTCGGTATAGGGGTGATAGGGCGGCGCGAATATCTGGTCGGTCGTGCCTTGCTCAACGATATAGCCGAGATACATGACGACGACGCGGTCGGCGATGTAGCGCACCACCGACAGATCGTGGCTGATGAACAGCATCGTCGTCTTGTTCTTGCGCTGGATGTCCATCAAGAGCTCGGTGACCGCCGCCTGGACCGACACATCCAGTGCCGAGACCGGCTCGTCGGCCACCACCACCTTGGCGTCGCCGGCAAAGGCCCGCGCCACGCCGATGCGCTGTTTCTGGCCGCCTGAAAGCTGGCGCGGCTTACGCGTCTCGAATGCCCTCGGCAGCTTCACCAGGTCGAGCAATTCCAGCATCCGCTTGCGGCGGTCGGCCACCGTGTCGCCGACATTGAACTTTTCCAGCGTACGGATGATCTGCGAACCGACCGAATGGCTGGGATTGAGCGTGTCGAACGGATTTTGGAACACCATCTGGATCGATGACACCGTGTCGACGCTGCGTTTCTCGATCCCGGTCGACTGGATCTCCTTGTTGCCGAGCTTGACGCGGCCGGAGCTTGCCGTTTCGAGACCAAGCAGCACCTTGGCCAGGGTCGATTTTCCGCAGCCGGATTCGCCGACGATAGCGACGGTCTCGGATTCGCGCGCCATGAACGAGATCGTCTCGTTGGCCTTGACGACACGGCCCTCGCTCGAGCCGAACACTTCGCTGCCGCCGACCTTGTAGTACTTCCGGAGGTCTTCGATCTGGAGCACCGGCGCACCGGGCACCACCCGCTCGTTGACCTTCTTGGCGCCGGGTGGCAGCGCCTCCCAGTCGATCTCGTTGAAGCGCACACAGCGCGAGAAATGCCCGTCATGGCCTTCGACCGCGATCATCGGAATTTCGGCGGCGTTGCAGACGCCCTCGACGAAATGGTGGCAGCGCGGGCCGAAATTGCAGCCCTTCGGCCGCTCGTGCGGTAGCGGCAACTGCCCTGGGATGGATATCAGCGGCCGCGAATTCTTGTCGGCGCCCGGCAACGGGATCGAGCGGAACAGGCCTTGCGTGTAGGGATGGCGCATCCGGTCGAAGACGTCCTTGATCTTGCCGGTCTCCACCGCTTCGCCCGAATACATCACCGTGATGCGGTCGCAGGTCTCCAGGATCAGGCCGAGGTTGTGCGACACGAAGATCATCGAGGTGCCGAACTTCTCGCCCAGCCCCTTGACCAGGTCGACGATGCCGGCCTCCACCGTCACGTCGAGCGCTGTCGTCGGCTCGTCGAGCAGAAGCAGCGCCGGCTTCGACAGCAGCGCCATGGCAATGACGATGCGCTGCTGCTGACCGCCGGAAAGCTGGTGCGGGTAGGAACGCATCATGCGCTCGGGATCCGGCAGCTTCACCGCGCGCACCATTTCCAAGGCGCGTTTGTAAGCTTCGTCCTTCGACACCTTGTCGTGGATCAGTGGCACTTCCATCAGCTGCTGGCCGACCTTCATCGCCGGGTTCAGGCTGGCCATCGGTTCCTGGTAGATCATCGCGATCTTGTTGCCGCGGATGGCGCGCAGTTCCTCGTCGGACAATTCTCCCATGTCCTTGCCCTGGAATTTGATCTTTCCGCCGACGATCTTTCCGATGTTGGAGAGGTCGCGCATGATGCCGAGCGACACGGTCGACTTGCCGCAGCCGGATTCGCCGACAATACCCATCGCCTCGCCGGGCATGACCGTGCAGGAAAAATCCATGACCGCCGGGATCTCGCCCTTGCGGGTGAAGAAGGAGATCGACAGGTTCTCGATCTCGATGATCGGGCCATTCGTCGGCTTGGCGGGATTTCGAACTGCCTCATTCATGGGTCGCTCCAATCCTTGTTCTTCAGGCATGTCGGGCCGAACCCGGCATCGATCTTCCCGGCATCAATCTTTCATAGACTGTTCACGCAACGAATCCGCCAGGAGGTTGAGGCCGAGCACGAACGACATCAATGCGATCGTCGGCGGCAGCGCCGGGTGGATGAAGGAGCGCAGCAGCCGGCTTGCATCCTTGATCGCCGTGCCCCAGTCCGGGCTTTCCGGCGCCAGTCCCAGCCCGAAATAGCCGAGCGTACCGAGCAGGATCGTGGTGTAGCCGATGCGCAGGCAGGCGTCGACGATAAGCGGCCCGCGCGCATTGGGCAATATCTCCCACAGCATGATGTACCAGGGCGATTCACCGCGCGTTTGTGCCGCCGCAACATAGTCGCGCGTTTTGATATCCATGACCAGGCCGCGCACGATGCGGAACACGCCGGGGCTGGAGGCGAACACCACCGCCACGAAGATGTTGAGCTGGTTGGGATCGATGTGGATGATCTTGAACGGATCGGCATCGAAGACAAGGCCCGCATAGATCCAGCCGCCAAGTACCAACGTCAGGCCAAGCAGGATATAGAGGCGGTCGGGGCGGTTCTTGTAGCGCGTCCAGAACAGCACACTGAAGAAGATGATCGGAAACAGGAAGAACAGCCCTGCCATCGCGTAGGGGATCGGCGTGTCCATGATGCCCGGCGTCACCAGCAGGTAGAACAGGAGGATCACCGGGAAGGCCAGCACAAGGTTGGCGAGGAAGGACAGCACCGTATCGATCTTGCCGCCATAATAGCCGGCCGGCAGGCCGAGCGTAATGCCGACCATCAGCGCAAAACCGGTCGCCGCCGGCGCGATGATCAGCACGATCTGGCTGCCATAGACCATGCGGGAGAACACGTCGCGGGCGAGCTTGTCGCCGCCGAAATAGTATACAAGTTTCGACCCCGGCTCGATTGCGCCCGGCAGCGCGTCTTTCATGATCGGCACTTGGGCGAGCGGATCGAAGGGCGAGATGGTCGACGCGAAGATCGCCGTAAACAGCCAGAACAGGCAGATGCCGACGCCGACGATGCCGACGCCGCTGTCGAAAAGCTGGCCGTAAAGGCCTAGCTTCTTCTTGTAGCCGAAGCTCGCCCCCATCACCAGGGCGAGAGCGATCCAGACCGGCCAGAAGCGGGCAAGCACGCCGAGTACGACGTTGAAGGCGCTGAGATATTCGACCTGCATCCGCCCGGTCTCCTATTGAACTCTGATGCGCGGATTGAGGAACGCGTAGCCGACATCGGAGATGAGCTGTGTGATCAGGACGATAAACACCGAGACCAGCGAGCAGCCGAGCAGAAGATCGATGTCGTTGTTGCCGGCGGCCTCGACCAGGGTGTAGCCGAACCCCTGGTAGCGGAACATCACCTCGACGATGACGACGCCGGTGAGCAGCCAGGGGAACTGCAGCATGATGACCGTGAATGGCGCGATCAGCGCGTTGCGCAGAGCGTGCTTTATCACCACGCTGCCGAAGGAGAGGCCCTTCAGCCGGGCGGTTCGGATATATTGCTGGGTCATCACCTCCACCATCGAGGCGCGGGTCATGCGAGCGATGTAGCCGATGCCGTAGATCGCCAGCGTCATCACCGGCAAGGTGAAATTATAGAAGGTGATGCCCTGGCTGGCCGAGGCCGCCGAACCGTTCAGCACGCCGAGCCAGGAGGCAAAGATCACGGTGAAGATGACGCCCGAAACATATTCGGGCGTCGCCGTCGAGGCGATCGAAGCCACCGACAATGTGCGGTCGGTGCGTGAACCCTCGCGCATACCGGCGAGAATACCGATCAAAAGCGAGATCGGCACCATTACGGCCAGCACGCAGAGCATCAGGATGCCGGTGGCGCTGAGCGCCGGAAAGAGTTTCGAAGCGACCGTCGTCTTGAACTTGGTCGAGCAACCGAAATCGCCTTGCAGGATGCCGGAGAATGTCGGCACGACCGGATCGTTGCAGAAGGAGAAACGCTGTGCGGGCTTGCCGGTCGCCGGGTCGGTCACCGGCTGCTTGGGCATGATGCCCAGCCATTGACCGTAGCGGATAAAGAAATTCTGCCGATAGCCATGGTTGACCAGCCAAGCCTCAAGCTGCTCGGCGGATGTGTGCATTTCGGTCTGGCTGATCGCGAGCTTCTTCAGATTAGGCCCGAGATTGACCAGGAAGAAGACGATCATCGTCAGGCACAGCATCGTCACTGCCATGGTGCCGAGACGCCTGATAACGAAAGAAAGCATGGCGGTCCCCTGCCGGTCGGGTTGGGGGGTGGAACCGGTTTGCAAGCCGTGCGCTGCCGCCAGCGGCAGAACAAGCCTTCAGACCAGTCCCAGATGCAATACCCTTTTTATTGCAGACCCAGGCCGAAGAGTCCGCAACTTTTTGCTGCGCCGACTTCCGGTCCAAGGACCATGCAAAGAGCGAGGGAAAGGGGCGAGACGCCCCTTTCCGGATCGTCCGGTCAGGCCTGGTCGAGCCAGACCTTGCCGTAGTCGCGCTCGAAGGTCGGGTGCATCTTGTAGTTCTGCACCGCCTTGACCGAATGGCTGTAGAGCTTGCGCCAATAAGGCTGGATGATAATGCCGGAATCCTGCAGGATCTGCTCGATATCCTTCATCATTTCCTTGCGCTTGGCGGCGTCGGCAACTGCCAGCGCAGCGTTGAGCTTGGCATCCCACTCCGGATTCGACCAGGCCGTCTCGTTCCAGGCCTCACCTGTGCGATAGCCGATCGCCAGAACCTGGACGCCGAGCGGCCGCATGTTCCAGTTGGTCATCGACAGCGGATACTTCGTCCAGTCGTTCCAGAAGGTCGAACCCGGCAGCACCGTACGCTTGACCTTGATGCCGGCGTCGCGCATCTGCGCGGCGATCGCGTCGCCTGTGTTCTTGTGCCAGTCTTCGTCGACCGTGATCAGTTCGTGGTCGAAATCGGCCTGGCCGGCTTCGGCCATCAGCGCCTTTGCCTTGGCCGGGTCGCGAGCAATCTTCGGCAATTCATAGTATTCCGGATGGATCGGGGCGACATGGTGGTTTTCGGCAACCGTGCCGGCATTGCCGTAGCCGAGTTGCAGGACGACATTGTTGTCGACCGCGAGCTGCAGGGCGTTGCGAACCTTCTGGTCGCCGTAAGGCTTGTTGGTCACATTGGTACGGCAGACGATCGTCGAGGCGGTGACGATCTCCGACTTCACCAAATCCATGCCGTCGAGGATCGACACATAGTCGGCCGACGTCTCGAAGTTGGTGTGCACCTCGCCTGCCTCGAAAGCGCTGACCATCGCCGCCGGATCGGTGCCGTAGTCGATGAACTCGATGCCGTCGAGGAAGACGTCACCATCCCACCATTTGTTGTCTTCGCGGCGCTTGTAGACCACTTTCTGGCCGACATCGTAGGAGACCAACTCGAACGGGCCGGTTCCGATCGGGCAGGACTTGAAGTCGCCGCCCTTCTCGTCGAAGGTCTTGTGGACGATAAGGCCGGGATAGTCGCACACGTTGGGAATGAGGGCGATATCCGGCTTGCTGAGCGTCAGCTTGACCGTGTGATCGTCGACCTTGGTAACCGCGCTCTCATCCAGCTTGTCATCCTTGACCAGCGAACCGAGGCGACCGGGCATGGAATTGCCTTCGGCTTTCTTGTCGGCCCAACGCTTGAGGTTGAAGATGACGTCGTCTGCGGAGAACGGATCGCCGTTGTTCCAGGTGACGCCCTTGCGCACATGCAGCGTGTATTCGGTAGCGTCGTCATTCACGTCCCAGCTCTCCAGCAGATAGGGGCGGAACGTGTATTCGGTGGTGTATTTGACCAGCGGCTCGAGCGCCTGGCGCTCGGCATTGGCGATTTCCGACCAGTCGGCCTTGCGCGGATCCTTCGGATCCTTGATCCATTGCGCGACCTTCAATACGCCGCCTTTCTTGCCCTGGACCTCTTCCGCCTTGGCCGGCGTCGGGTCTGCAAGGCCAAGCATGCCATAGGCCATCGCCGTCGACGCGCCGAAGACGCTGGCGAGAGCTAGAAATTCGCGACGATCCATCTTGCCTGCCTTGGCGTCTTCGGCCATGGCCAGGATGTGATCGGGAACGCGGTCGCCGTTACTCTTGTAGATCGTCATGACTTACTCCCATTGTTGGCTTTCTGCCTTTTAACATTCCGCATCCTCGCCATGATGTCAAAGACGGCAGGGATTGGGAACATGCCAAGGAATGTGCAACTTTGAAAGCAGGGCGGTTCGCGCGATAACGACAGTCTTGGCGCAAATTTGCTACTGCGCCAGGGATTTCGTCCGAAATCCCCACAGGCAATTAAACTGGGACATTCGCCGCTGCGCCACTCGTTCTCAGGCAACCAGTTGTTCTGCGCGAACGGCCGGTTTCAATATTCCCGTTCGTAGAAAACACCGCCTTTTGCTTCGCCGGCGTCGGTTGCCTCGCCACGCAGCTTGACGCCGCGCCCAACGTCGAGATCGACGGTTGCCTTGCCCGAGCCCGGCCTGTCGCCCTTCTGGATCGTCACATAGGTACGGTCGTTGAGATACTTGCCCGCCGAGACGGCGGTGCCACCCTGTTCATCGGTGATTACGTCGAGATCGTCGACGCCGATTGCGCTGCGCAGGTTCTGCAGCAGTGAGGTCGAGCCGCCGACGCCGGCCAGTTGTCCGGCAGCCTCGGCAAGCTGCGCGATCTGCAGCGGCGACAGGTTCGACATCGAACGGCCGAAGATCAGCTGCGCCAGCACCTCATCCTCCGGCAGCGCGGGTACCGAGGAGAAGGTGAATTTCGGGTTGTTCGCCTCGCCTGACACCACGATAGTCACAGTGGCGCTGGTCGTCTTCGACTGCGCCGTGAGATTGAGGTAGGGCACCAGAGAGCCGGAAAAGCCGACGGTGCCTTCCGTGAAGGTCAGCCGCTTGGCAAGGATCGTCAACCGCCCGCGCCGCAAGGTGAAGGTGCCGACCGCCTGGGGTGACGATGCCGGGCCGGTCAGCCGCAGCGAACCGCCGAGCTCGGCGTCGACACCCCTGCCCTGGATGAAGATCTGGCTCGGCGCATTGACTGTGACGTCGAGATTGAGGCCGCTGCCGCCGCCACCGCTGCTTGCAGCGGCCGGGCGCAACGCCTTGTCCTGCGCACGCACGGCGGCCGGCGCATTCTTGTGCTTGACGTTGAGCTCGGCCAGCGAGCCGGGCAGCTTTTCGGGTACGGTGATGACGGTCTTGGCCAGGTTGACGGTACCGGAAATCACCGGCGCGGAGGTGAGCGGTCCCTTGACGGTCAGGTCGCCGCCAAGATTGGCGGTGACCACCTTGCCGTCGGTATAGCGGCCATCGACGAGCTTGACCGACAGGTCGGCCGGAAAACCTTTTGCCGGATCGATGCCGACGGTGCCGCTGGCCGAAAGGCTGCCGCGTGTCGACAGCGTGCCGGTCAGGCGGTTGATCCTGGCCACGCCATTGCCAATAGCGACATCGGCAGTGATGTCGTTGATCGCAAGCCCCGATCGCGCATCGACCAGACGGGCGCCCGACGTGCGGACCGTGCCTGAGATCACCGGCGACGTCGCCGGGCCGCGCACCTGCACATCGACGTCGGCCGTGCCGCTGAGGGACAGGCCTTGCGCGGCGAGTGTCCTGGTGAGGAAGGCGAACGGCACCTTGCCGGAAAAGTTGAGATCAAGGGTGGGCGCGCCTGATGTCGTCATCGTGCCGCCGCCCTTGAGGCCGAGGCCGGCGGCATCGCTCATGTTGGCGTCGAAGGTCAGTCTGTTGCCCGAATACGTACCTGAGGATGAAACGCCAATGCCGCCGAAACCTGCACCACGGGTCTGCGACGTCTGAACGCCTGCGGCGTCGATCTTGAAGGCAACGGCCGGATTGGCCGGCGCGCCCGTCACCTTCACCGTGCCCGAGATGGAACCGGCGGCATCGAGGCCCGGCGAAAAACTGTTGGCTATCGAGATCGGGACGCGGGCCAGCGTCGCGTTGAGGTCGAACGCCTGCCCAGCCTTGCCCGTGACCGTCGCCGTGCCGCCGCCGAGGTTGAGCACCAGCCTGTCGAGGCTGGTCACTCCATTGGCGATGTTGATGGTCGAGGCCTGGGCGATGGCCGCCTTGATGCCGCGGATGGTCGCCTCGCCGGAGGCAAGTTCGACCGTCGTCGTGCCCTTGACCGCCTTGACCCGGCCGGCCGCCCTCAGCGGAATATCCTTGACGGTGGCGCCACCGGAAAAGCCGGTCCATTCGCCGTCGCGCTTGAGATCGACGTTGACGCCCCGAATAGCCGTTCCGCCGGAAGTTACGCTGTCGGCACGGATTTTGCCCGAGATCACCGGTGCCGCCAGATAGTTGGCGATCAGCGCATCGATGCTCACGGCCTTGGCCGAGACATCGCCGCGCGAGATCGAGGCCGTCGTCGCCTTGACGGCGACTTGCGGCACGGTACCCGCCTTGGAGAAGGCGATCGTGCCGCGCACATCGCCATCGGCCTTTTCCAGTGCCAGGGCCGCAAGCGGACCGATATCGGGCAGGTCGAGCGCCACGGTGCCGGCCGGAACGAAGGCATCGTCGAGCGCCAGGTCGCCGGAGATACGGTTCTTGCCGAGCGACAGCAAAAGCCCGTTGATGGCGCGTTTGCCGTCCGATGTCGCCAGCACGGCGCTGCCCTGCAGCGGTTGGCCGCCGACATTTCCGGTGAGTCGCACATTCGCAGCCGGGTTGGCGGCATCAGCCTTGCCGGTGGCAGTAAGCTTCAGACCGGTGATCTCGCGCGCCGCGACCGAAAGCCTGTCGCTGTTGACAGTCAGCGACAGATCCGGCGCGATGCTGGCGCCTTGCGCATTCAGCGCGAAAGAGATGGCGCCTTTGGCGTCCTTGGATAGCAGCGAGACGTCGCCTAGCGCGCCTTTGACGTCGGCGCTGAGCTTGTTGTCGGCAAGGCTCGCCTGGCCGCCTGCCGTCAGCGAACCGGACGACAGCCTGACGGTATTGGCGGTGACACTGCCATTGGCGTCCCGCTTCAGCGCGGCACTGAATTGCGTTCGCTCGGCGAGCACGCCACGCACCGCCGCCGGCAGCGCCGCCGAGGCGGCGTCCGCCTTGACATTGAGGTCGATGGCGCCGTCGGCCAGCGAGACCCGCCCGTTGAAGCCGCTGTTCAATGCGTCGCTGGTCACCGTGCCGCTATCGATGACGATGGCATCGGCGGCAAGGCTGCCGGCGAGTTTGGCGGTGACCTTGCCGGCGATCAGCGGCGCGATAGTCGGATTGTCGATGCCGATTTTTTCGGCAGTCACGGTGCCGGAGATCGGCCCGCTCCGGGCTTTCACGTCGAAGCGATCGGAGTGCAGCGCAAGCGTGATGCCCTCGATCATAGCTAGATTGGTGGCGGCCGATGGCAGCGTCGCGGAAATGTCGAGCTTCGGCTGGGCGCCCTGCCCGGCCGCCGTTAGCGATATCGCCTGCAGCTCGAGCTTGATCGGGCTCTCCTTGCTGCCAAGCGACAACGGCAGGCTCGGACCGGTAGAGGCCAGGTCGAGCGAAAAATCGCTGGCACCGTTCGGATTGAGGGTGCCGGCTGCCTTGCCGGAGATTTTCTCGCCGGCAAGCGTCGCCTGCTCGATGGCCAGGCCGCTGGCCGACGAGAAACGGCCTGCCGCATCGAGATCCAGCGGCCCGAGCCCAGCCTGCCGGGTCTGGCTGGTTTCGGCGCCGCTGAGCCGGGCGGTGAAGCGAATATCTGGGGCAGCCGACGATCCGGTGACCTGCGCGGTGCCGCTGAGCGCGCCCACGGCATCGAGACCCGGTGAAAAATCATTGGCAAGCGCTGCCGGCACCGCCGACAAGGTGGCAGTGAGATCGAGCGTCTGGCCAGCCGTACCCGACACGGCAACCGAACCACCACCGACACCGAGCGCCAATTTCTCTATGCTCACCCTGCCATTGGCGATTGTCAGCGCTGATGGCTGCGCGACAACTGCCTTGATGCCGCGGATGGCCGCCTCGCCCGAGGCAAGCTCGATGCTGGTGGTGCCGTTCGCAACCCTGACCCGCCCGGACGCGCTGGCCGGAATGCCGGCGACCGTGGCGCCGCCGCTAAAGCCGGTCCAGTCGCCATCGCGCTTCAGGTCGGCATCGATGCCGCTGATCACCGTGGTTCCGGAGGTGATCGTGTCGGCCTTGATCTTGCCGGCGATTGCCGGTGCTTTGAGATAATTGGCGACCAGCGCGTTGACGGCGATTGTCTTCGCCGCCAGTTCGCCGCGCGAAATCACGGCGCTCGTCGCATCGATCGCGACCGTCGGCGCTCCGTTGTCGTTCGCAAAGCGGATGGTGCCGCGCACGTCGCCGGCGACCGACTGGCCTGCGAGTGCGGCCAGCGGAGCAATATCGGCGGCATCGAGGGTCAACGTGCCGAGCGGCAGCAGGTTGTCGTCGAGCCCGAGGTCGCCGGAGACCTTGTTGTCGGCTAACGAGACGGCAAGTCCATTGATGGAGCGCTTGCCGTCGGTTGTGACCAGCGATGCCTTGAGGTCGAGCGGCTGGTCGTCGACCGAGCCGGTCAGCGAGACATCGGCGGCGGGACTGGCGATATCGGCCTTGCCGCTCGCGGTCAACTTGATCTGTTTCACCATATGACCGGACGCCGTCAGGCTGTCGCTGTTGGCCGAAACCGAGAAATCCGGTGCGCTGCGCGCGCCGCTTGCGGTCAGGGCGAAACCGACGGCGCCGCCGACCTTGGCGCCGGCCAGCGGCGACAGCACTGACACGTCGCCGAGCGTGCCCTTGATATCGGCCCGGATATCGGTGCCTTGCGCACTAGCGGTGCCGCTGGCGCTAAGTGTGCCGGAGGTGAGTTGCAATGCGTTGGCGGCGAACGCACCGTCCGGGTCGCGTGTCGCGGTTGCGGAAAACTGAACGCGTTCGCCGAGAACCGAGCTGATCTGCGGCGGCAGCGCCGTCGAAGCCGCGTCGGCATTCATCTTGAGCGTCATCGACAGATCGGCAAGCGCCACTGTGGCTGTTACGGACGCATTGAGCGCGTCGCTGCGTAGCGTGCCTTCGTCGACGACAATCTGTTCCATGCTGACGGAGCCGGCGAGACCGGCGCTGACCCTGCCCGTTATCAGCGGCGCCAAAGTCGCGACGTCGGTGTTCAGGCCGGCCGCCGTCAGCTTGATGGTGACCGGCCCGCTACGGTTCTGGATGTCGAAACCATCGGAATGCACTTGCCCGATCAGGTCGTCCACCCGCGTGCCGCCCGCCACCACCGAGACCAGCGACGCGCCGATATCCACCATCGGCGCCTTGCCATCGCCGAAAGCGCGGGCCGTGGCATCCTTGATTGCCACGGTTATCGGTTGCGCCTCGCTGCCGAGGCTGAGCACGATCGGCGGCCCCTTTGCGGCGAGCTTCACCGAAAGGTCGCTGGCGCCGTTCGGATCGACAATGCCGGCGGCGGTCGCGTGCAAGGCGCCGCTGTCGATATTGGCGCGCTCGACATCGACGCCGCCGGCCGCGGTCGCCGTGCCGGCGAGGTCGAAGGTGGTCTTGCCGGCAAACAGCGGTTTCAGGGTTTCGGGCAGGAAGCGCTCGAATTCGCCATCGCCGTTGGCCTCGACATAATGACCCTTGTCGGTGAGCTGATGGCGACCGGTAAGCTGGGTGACGATCCGGCCGTCGACAACGAAGGTCCCGATGCCATTCCAGTTGGCGAGCGGTCCGGTGCCGGAAACGACAATGTTGACCGGCGGCGCGCCCGGCAGGTTGAGCAGGTTGGCGATGATGCCGCCGGCCGGCTCGGATGCCTTAAGGTCGAGGTCGAGCTTGTTGTCGGCCGGCGCGAAATGGGCTTTGGCGTCGACCGTGCCTTGCTTGCCGTCGTGGCGAACGATGTTGAGGTTGGTCTCGATCGCCAATGGAGAGGCGTCCGCCTTGAGCGCTCCCTTGGCTGCAAGTTCGGCGACACCGCTGCCGGCCAGAGCCTGCCCGAGCGCGATTTCGGGAAGGTCGAGTTGCCTGACGTCGATGGAAACCGGCAGCGTCGTCGCTCCGCTTTGGCTCGGCTGTGTATTGGCCACCGGCAGCCTTGCCAACTCGATACGCTCGGCCCCAATGCGATCGGCGCTGAAGCTCTTCGACAGGAGTGCCAGCGGCGACCAGTCGACGGCCACGTTGCGCGCCACCATCCAGGCGCCTTCGCGATCCTCCAGAACGACATGATCGACCCTCAGCGCGCCCGACCAGATGCCGTCGATGCCGACGACAGTCACCTTGCGGTCGCCGGTCGAGGCCATGGTCGAGATGATGCCGGCAAGGTTTTCGCGGCCGCGCTCGGTTTTGGTCAGCACGACGAGCGCCCCCACCGCCGCTGCCACGACGATGAGCAGCGTGTAGAAAAGAATACGGAGGATGCGCCTGAATATTGCCATCAGAATGCCTGGCCGATGCCGGCATAAATGCCGAAATGAGGATCGTCAGGACCGCGGTTGAGAGGCACCGCCGCGTCGACGCGCAGCGGCCCGAACGCCGTCAGATAGCGCAAGCCTACACCCGCGCCGACCTTCATGTCCGAAAAATCGGGGACCTGCCTGGTCGACACCGTGCCGGCATCGACGAACGGCACGACGCCGATCTTGTCGGTGACGGCGATGCGCATCTCGACCGAGGTCTCAAAGAAGGAAAGCCCGCCGATCGGTTCTCCATTGCTGTCCTTCGGGCCGATGCCTTGATAGGCATAGCCGCGCACCGAACCGCCGCCGCCTGAGTAGAAGCGTCGATCTGCCGGAACATCTTGAAGACTGGCGCCGATGATGGAGCCGATGGCGACACGTTCGGCGAAAACGAATTTCGAGGCCGAATCGAGTGACTGGTAGGCCGACCCCTCGCCCTTCAGCTTGACAAACGCAGCCCCGCTCAAAATGTCGTAGCTCGGCTCGCCATAGGCCAGCACCCTGAAGCCCCGGGTCGGATTGAGCTTGCTGTCGCGATTGTCGTAGACATATTGCAGTGGAATGCTGGCGATCAGATAGGTGTGCTTGCCGAAAGCGTCGTGGATCCTCGAATAATCCAGCGCGACCTGCGCGGAAACCGTCTGCTTCTTGTCGAGTTCGTAGGACAGGCCGGTGCTGCCCTTGACCGAGAAATGGTCGTAGGCGTCGGGGTGTTCCAGCACGGTATTGACGCTGGCAATGAATTTCGACGCCGGCCCGACCACGCCCGGCTTTTCGAACATGACGCCGGCATTGTAATTGAGCTGGGTCAAGTCGTTGCTGCCGATGCCGCTGATCTTGCCGTCGATGCGCAGCTTTTCGGCGCGGCCAAACAGATTGCGATGCCCCCAATAGCCTTCGAGGCCCAGCCCTTCGGTGTTTGAGAAGCTGCCGCCAATGCCGAAATAGCGCGGCTTGCGTTCGCTTACCTGGACACCGATCGGGATGTTGCCCTCGGCGTCCAGTGCGTCGGCTTCCTTCACCGTCACGCTGTTGAAGACCTCGAGCCCGAGCAGCCGGTCGCGCGCATCGTCGATCTCATCGGGCGAATATTGGCGCCCGCGCTTAAGGCCGGTCATATATTCGGTGAAGTCGCGGTCGACCTTTTCCGTGCCCTCGACAGTGGTGTCGCCATAGCTGGCGACCGGGCCGGCCGCGACGGCAAGCGTCACGTCGAGCGTCGAACCGGCGTGCTCGGCGACGATCTCGCGGCCCGTCACCTTGGCCAGCGGCCTGCCTTCTTGCTTGAGTGCCCGCACGATCGCCGCCTCGGCCTTGAGCACGGCGCCCGAACTGGCGTCACCGCCGGCGATCAGACCGAAATCGGCACTTGCCAGCCCCGCCGCATCGCCTTCCAGTCTGATGTTGCCAAGCGTGAATTTCGGCCCGGCTGCTATGCGTATCACCACCGGTATCGGCTGCGGACCCGAAAACTCGGCATCGGGCGGCAGATCGTCGAGCGGCTTGCCCTGAATAGTGATGGTGACGACACCCTCGTAGCGGGCGTCAGTGTAGAGTGCGGCAACAAGTTGCTCACGGTCACTGCGCGCCTTGGCCAGTAGGCCGAGAGAACCGGATACCGGATGTTCCTCGTCGGCCTTCAGCGCCGAGGCGTTTTCGAGCTTCTCGGCGAGATCCTTGTCGGCGTCCGGCGCCTCGATCGTCACCGCATAGCGCAGCGGGTCGACGATATCGGCATCTTCGTCTTTGGATCCCCACAGCTTGATGCCGAAAATCTCGAAGGCTGCCGCACTTCCGGTTTCGGCAACAAGTGCCGTAGAGCACAACAATGCGAAAAGCAGGGCGCGCGAAAGCGCGCGCCGTGGCGCGGTTCCTCCCGACATCTGCCTTTCATACGCCGGCATTACGCTCCTAGCCTAGCTCGCAAACCTAAAATTGGAATGAAGTTCTGAAGCACTCGTAAAGGGGCCACAATCCAATTGCTGAAATAGACAGGGCTTGGAACTCACACCTTCTGCGTCGCCGCAAGAAAGCGTGATCCCCTGTCCTATGGAGCTACTACCGGTCACCGGCCGGAAAGCAAACCGTTGGCAGGCGGATCCTGCCGCGTCCCGATGTTGACAAGCGCGACTGAAGCTTGAAGATTTCTGGACGTAAGCACTTGTCTGGAGGGGTTTATGGCAATGCGCGCGGCTCGTGGTCTATCGATTCTTTTCCTTCTCTTTTTTGCCTGGAGCGGTGTCGCGCAAGCGGCCGAAGCCCGGCGGGTGGTGACATCGGACAATTCCGACTATTTCGGTTTCGATCTCAGATCCGACCAGAATGTCAGCCTCGACCAGTGCAAGACCACCTGCCTCGGCGACCCGGCCTGCCGCGCCTTCACCTACAACCTCAAGGCCAAATGGTGCTTCCTTAAATCCGATTACAATTCGTTGAAACCCTTCGGTGGCGCCGTCGCCGGCAAGGTTGTCAACATCGATGGCGATCCCGACATCGGCGCGCCACCCGAACTCGCCTTCTTCCCCAACTGGATGGACGACCAGGCCCAGCAATACCGCAACAACCTCACTGGCCCGACCTACACCAAGCCGACCGAGGGGCTGACGGCGCTGAGGGCCGCCGCCGAACGGTCGGCGCTGACGGGCGACCATCGCTCGGCCATGCACAAATACGAAGCGGCGGTTTCGGTGCTGCCGGATGATGGCCAGCTCTGGCTCGAGCTGGCGCGCGAAACGCTTGCCGTCCATCCGACCGCCAACAGCTCGGAGCCGTCGACCCTGCCGGCGAACGCCACTTCCGCCGCCTTCAACGCCTACAAATTGCTGCGCACCACCAAGACGCGCGCCGACGTGCTGGCGCTGCTCGGGGACGGCCTTGATCGCCGCGATCTCTACAGGCCGGCTCTGCAGGCCTACGAGGCGAGCCTCGCTCTCGTCAATTCGCCGGCAGTCAGGGCCGCCTATCAGGATCTCAAGGCTCGCAAGGGCTTCCGCGTCATCGATCATACCGTCGATGCCGACACCAGCGCGCCACGCATCTGCGCGCAGTTCTCCGAGGAACTGGTCAAGACCGGCGTCGACTACTCGCAGTTCGTTACTGTCGACAACGCCGCTCCCAAGGGCGTCGAAGCCAAGGACAAGCAGATCTGCGTCGAAGGACTCGAGCACGGCCAACATTACGACGTGACCTTCCGCGCCGGCTTGCCGGCCGCCATTGGCGAAGTCACCGCGGCACCGGTGGTTCTGTCGATCTACGTGCAGGACCGCGCGCCTTCGGCCCGCTTCACCGGCGACAGCTTCGTGCTGCCCGCCGGCGCACGCCGCGGCATACCGGTCGTCACCGTCAACATGAATGCCGCCGAAATGAAGCTCTTCCGCATCGGCGACCGCTCGCTGGCCCAGCTTCTGTCGGGATATCAGTTCCTGCGCCAGCTTGACGGCTACGACATTTCGAACATCTCCGAACAGATGGGCGAGCCGGTCTGGCAAGGCCAGCTCGACATCGCCAACGACCTCAACAAGGAAGTCACCACCTCCTTCCCAATCGACGAGGCTTTGCCGAAGCGCAAGCCCGGCGTCTATGTGCTGACCGCACAAGCCGTCGACGATCGCAGCGACGACTATGATTCGCACGCCACGCAATGGTTCGTCGTCTCCGATATCGGCCTGTCGACCTATACCGGACAGGATGGGCTGAACGTCTTTGCCCGTTCGCTCGCAACCGCCAAGCCGATCGCCGGCGCCGAGCTGACGCTGCTGGCCAGGAACAATGAAATCCTCGGCACCGCGACCACCGACGCGGAAGGGCGGGCGGTGTTCAATCCCGGCCTGACGCGCGGCGACAGCGGCATGGCGCCGGCCGTGCTGATGGCCAAACAGGGCGACGACGATTTCGTCTTCCTCGATATGGGCCGCGCCGGCTTCGACCTGTCCGACCGTGGCGTCGCCGGACGGCCGGCACCTGGCGCGCTCGACGTCTATGCCTGGACCGAGCGCGGCATCTACCGCGCCGGCGAAGATGTCCATGTCGCGGCCCTTGCCCGCGACAGTGCCGCCAAGGCGGTCGAGAACCTGCCGCTGACCTTCATCTTTTCGCGGCCCGACGGCGTCGAGGACCGCCGCATCGTCAGCGATGGCGCATCGGCCGGCGGTCACGCAGTCGACCTGCCGCTGGAACCCAACGCCATGCGCGGCACCTGGACGGTGGCGATCCATACCGATCCCAAGCAGGCGGCGGTCGCCAGCCAGATGTTCCTGGTCGAGGACTTCGTACCGGACCGCATCGAGTTCGACCTGTCCTCCGACAAGCAGGAGATCGCCCAGGGCGAGACCGCCAACATTACCGTCGACGGCCGCTTTCTCTACGGCGCGCCGGCCGCGGGCCTCGCGCTCGAAGGCGAATTGACGCTGTCGACCGCCAGCGATTGGGACCGCTTCAAAGGCTATTCCTTCGGTCTGGCCGACGAACAGTCGGCTGAACCGACTGTGACGCCCTTCACCGGCCTGCCGGTGGTCGGCGAGCACGGCAAGGCGACCTTCCCGGTCTCCGTCGATCAATTGCCATCCACCACCAAGCTGGTCGATGCAAAGGTCACTGTCAGGATGCGTGAAACCGGCGGCCGTGCCGTCGAGCGCTCGCTGAATATCGGCATCCGCCCGCAGGGCCACATGATCGGCATCCGCCCGGATTTCGACGACGACGAGGTGCCGCAAGGCGGCACGGCCAAGTTCAGCCTGATCGCTGTCGACCCAGACGGCAAGCGTGAGGCGCTGAAGGGCGCGCAGTGGTCGCTGGTCAAGGTCGAGCGCAGCTACCAGTGGTACCGCTCGAGCAACTCCTGGAACTATGAGCCGGTCACCTTCACCAAGGCGGTGGCCAACGGCCAGGTCGACCTGAGCGCCGATGGCGAGGCGACGGTGTCGCTGCCGGTCGACTGGGGCCGCTACCGGCTCGAGATCGAGACAGCGGATCCGGAAGGCCCGGCCACCAGCTACGAGTTCGACGCCGGCTGGTATGTCAGTTCCACCACCACCGAAACGCCCGACGGCCTAGAGATCGCCCTCGACAAGGATACCTATGCGGCGGGTGAAGTGGCCAAGCTCAAAGTGTCGCCGCACTTTGCCGGCGAGCTGCTCGTCACCATCGGCGCCGACAAGCTCCTGAAGACCGTCACCGCCAGCGTGCCGGCCGGCGGCAGCACCGTCGACATCCCGGTCGGCGACGACTGGGGTGCCGGCGCCTACGTCACGGCAACGCTGTTCAGGCCGGGCGATGCGCAAGAGACGCGTATGCCGGCGCGCGCCATCGGCGTCAAATGGCTGAAGCTCGATCCCGGCTCGCGGAAGCTTGCCGTCAGCTTGGCGCCGCCGGACAAGACCATGCCGCGCCAGCAGCTGTCGATCCCGGTGGCCGTAGCAGGCGTGCAGCCCGGCACCAACGCCTATGTCATGGTCGCGGCCGTCGACGTCGGCATCCTCAACCTGACCAACTACAAGGTACCGGATCCGGAGAACTGGTTCTTTGGCCAGCGCATGCTCGGTCTCGAGGTTCGCGACATCTATGGCCGGCTGATCGACGGCTCGCTGGGCACAACCGGTAAGCTGCGCACCGGCGGCGACGGCGCCAACATGCAATCGCAAGGCAGTCCGCCGACCGAAAAGCTGGTCGCCTTCTTCTCCGGCCCGGTCCAGCTCGACTCCGACGGCAAGGCGCGGATCGACTTCGACATACCGCAGTTCAACGGCACCGTGCGCGTCATGGCCGTCGCCTGGACAAAGGAAGCAGTCGGCCATGCCCAGTCCGACGTCATCGTTCGCGATCCGGTGGTGATCACCGCCGGCCTGCCGCGATTCCTGGCGCCCGGCGATTCCGCCGTCATGCGGCTCGATGTCGCCGACACCGACGGCCCTGCTGGCGACTACAAGCTGACCATCGACACGACGGGCGACCTGTCTACCGGCAGTGCCGCCTTGCCTGAAAAGCTGACGCTGGCCAAAGGCAAGCGGCAGACGCTGACCGTGCCGTTGATTGCGCGGACCGCGGGCAACGCCTCGATCACCATCAAGCTTGCGCATGCCGACGGCACCGCTGTCGAGCAGACGCTCTATGTGCCGGTGCGCCCAGCGCAACTGCCGGTGACCACCCGCATGGTCGTCGACCTCAAGGGCAATGGCGGCGCGCTGCGCGTCGACAAGGAACTGCTGGCGGCAAGCCTGCTCGATGGCGCTTCGGTCAGCGTCGGCGTTTCGCAGGCGGCTGCCTTCGATGTACCGTCGCTGCTGATGACGCTCGACCGCTATCCCTATGGTTGCGCCGAACAGACCACCAGCCGCGCCATGCCGCTTCTCTACGTCAACGAGATGGCTTCCGGCATCGGCATGGCCAGCGACCCCGATCTGCATGGCCGCGTCCAGGACGCTATCTACAAGGTGCTGAGCTACCAGGCATCGGCCGGCAGCTTCGGCCTGTGGGGTCCGGGTTCCGGCGATCTGTGGCTCGACGCCTATGTCACCGATTTCCTGACCCGGGCGCGCGAGCAGAAATACGACGTGCCGGCTTTGGCGATGAACCAGGCGCTGAGCAATCTGCAGAACGCGATCGGCTACGATCAGGACGTCCAGGATCGCGGCAGCGAGATCGCCTATGCGCTCTATGTGCTTGCCCGCAACAAGAAGGCCTCGGTCGGCGATCTGCGTTATTATGCCGACACCCAGCTCGAAGCCTTTACCAGCCCGATGGCCGTCGCCCAATTGGCGGCGTCTCTCGCGCTCTACGGTGACACCCAGCGCTCGGAGGCAACCTTCCAGGCCGCGCTGCAACTGGCCAAGTCGACGCCCGAATATGACTATTACCGGTCCGACTATGGCTCGCCGCTGCGCGACGGCGCGGCGATCCTGGCGCTTGCCGCGGAAAGCAAGCCGGTGCCGACCATCGTGCCGGCGCTGATCCAACTAGTGACCAGGGAACGCGCCGACGCCAGGTGGACCAGCACACAGGACGAGTCCTGGATGCTGCTTGCGGCCCGCGCGCTGAAGGCCGGCAATGATTCGATCGCACTGACCGTCAACGGCGCACCGCATGCCGGCGGCTATGCGGACCAGATCGCCGGTGGCGACCTGGCCGACAGTCCGCTGACCATCGTCAACACCGGCAGAAATCCGCTGCAGGCGGTCGTCACCACCGTGGCCTCGCCGATCCAGCCTCTGCCGGCCGGCGGCAACGGCTTTACCATCAGCCGTACCTACTACAAGCTAGACGGCACAGAGGCCAACGTGACGGAGGTCAAGCAGAACGAACGCTATGTCGTCGTGCTCAAGGTTTACGAGCAGAACACCTGGCCTTCGCGACTGCTGATCACCGACCTGTTGCCGGCCGGCTTCGAGATCGACAATCCGGGCCTGGTCTCCAGCGCCCAATTGACGAACTTCTCCTGGCTGGCGCAGACCGATGCCGCTCATCTCGAATTCCGCGACGACCGTTTCGTCGCGGCTTTCAATCCCAACGACGGCGACGGCGACCGCAACATCACGCTCGCCTACGTCGTGCGCGCGGTGACGCCGGGCACCTATGCCCACCCGGCGGCAACGATCGAGGACATGTACCGGCCGCAATATTCGGCCCGCACCGCCACCGGCATGATGGAGGTCAAGGCGCCGTAAGGATAGGAATATGGCGGTGGCGCTGCCCCTCATTGCCCTGCCGGGCATTTCTCCCCGTATAGAGACGGGGAGAAAGAGCCATGCGCCGAAGTTTTCGCCGAACTTTAACGTCGCAGAAAAGGCGCCAAGGGTCGCGACAGCCCCCTTCTCCCCGTCACTAAACGGGGAGAAGGTGCCGGCAGGCGGATGAGGGGCGGCGCCATGCTCTCCAGAAAATTCCTGCGCCGAGCGGCCATCACGGGCATTTCCTTGGCCGGTCTCGCGGCAATCACCGCCTTCGGCCTCTGGCAGCTCGACCGCGCATTTCCGCCGCCGCTGCCGGCTGCTTTGACGGTCTCGACCGAGGTGCAGGACCGAGACGGCCAGCTGCTGCGCGCCTTCGCTACGCCGGATGGCTACTGGCGGCTCGCTACCAGCCTGGACCAGGTCGACAAGCAGTTCGTCGACATGCTGGTCACCTATGAGGACAAGCGTTTCTGGGATCATCAAGGCGTCGACGTGCTGGCACTGGCGCGTGCCGCCGGCCAGTTCGCGGCCAGCGGCCATATCGTCTCCGGTGGTTCGACGCTGCCGATGCAACTCGCCCGGCTGATCGAACCGCGCGACAGCCGCAGCCTCGGCTCGAAGATCAAGCAGATGCTGCGCGCCCTCCAGATCGAACGGCGGCTTTCCAAGCGCGAGATCCTCGAACGCTATCTGACGCTGGCGCCCTATGGCGGCAATCTCGAAGGTGTGCGCGCCGCTTCGCTTGCCTATTTCGGCAAGGAGCCGAAACGGCTGACGGTCTCGGAGGCGGCCCTGCTCGTCGCTTTGCCGCAATTGCCGGAAAAGCGGCGCCCTGACCGCAACCTCGACGTCGCCCATGCTGCCCGCGACCGCGTGCTGACCCGCATGGTCTCGGCAGGCCTGCTCGGCGAACGTGAGGCCGCGCGTGCCGCGCTCGACGATGTGTCGGGGCTGCGGCGGACCTTGCCGGCGCTCGCTGCCCATGCGGCCTATACGATGCTGTCCAAGGCCATTCCCGGCCAGAAGCTGCAACTGACGATCCGCAAGAGTGTCCAGGAAGGGCTGGAGCAGGTGGCCAAGGATGCGGCCGCCAGGCTCGGCCCTCGCCTCTCGGTGGCCATGGTACTGGCCGATGCCCGTACCGGCGATATTCTTGGTGAGGTCGGCTCTGCCGATTTCTTCGATGCCAGCCGTTCGGGCTGGATCGACATGACCAAGGTCGTTCGCTCGCCTGGCTCGACGCTGAAGCCGTTCATCTACGGCCTCGCCTTCGAACAAGGCCTGGTGGCGCAGGAGATGCTGATCGAGGACAGCCCAGCCGATTTCTCCGGGTATCGGCCGAAGAACTTCGACATGGGCTATCAAGGCGATGTCAGCATCAGGCAGGCGCTGCAATTGTCGCTCAACGTGCCGGCGATCCGCGTGCTCGACGCGGTCGGCCCGGCCCGGCTGATGGCACGCTTTCGCCAGGCCGATGTGACCCCTATCCTGCCCGTCAACGAAGCGCCCGGCCTGGCGATCGGCCTCGGCGGCGTCGGGGTGACCCTGCGCGACCTGGTCCAACTCTATGCCGGTCTTGCCAATGGCGGCAAGGCACACACGCTGCATGACGGCACCGAGCCGGCGAATGCCGAACGCTCGACCACCACCATCCTCGACGGGCAGGCGACCTGGCAGATCACCGACATCCTGTCAGGCGTCAAGCCTCCCCAGGGTGCCGCCCAACGCGGCATCGCCTACAAGACCGGCACCTCCTACGGCTATCGCGACGCCTGGTCGGTCGGCTTCGACGGCCGCTACGTGCTCGGCGTCTGGGTCGGCCGCCCCGACGCCGGTGCGGTGCCCGGCCTGTCCGGCTATGTCTCGGCTGCGCCCATCCTGTTCGAAGGTTTTGTCCGTTCCGGCCTGGCCGCCGTACCACTGCCGAGCCAGCCGTCCGGCGTCCGGCGTCCGAAACGCGAGGAGCTGCCGGTGACGCTGACGCGCTTCGGCGCCGGCACCGATGGGCTGGTGCAGGCGACGCCGACCGAACCTGCGCCAACCATCATCTTTCCGCCCGACGGCGCTCGCGTCGATCTCGGCACTTCCTCGGCCGACGCCTCGCCGCTGGTGCTCAAGCTGCAAGGCGGCCGCGCACCATTCCGCTGGCTGGCCAACGGCAAGCCGCTGGTCGGCATCGACCGGCGGCGCACCGCGACCTGGCAGCCGGACGGCGCCGGCTATTCGACCCTGACCGTGATCGACGCGGCGGGACGCGCGGCCAGTGTGAAGGTTTTCGTCGAGTGAAAGTTTCCCTTGAATAACTTCCGGCAGGCGATTCAGGGGATTGGGTTTTACGTCTTGCTTTCGGGCGCCGGTATTTCCTCGGCCTTTGCTGACACCCTCCCCGCCGGCTTTGTTCGGCTAGCCGACATCGATCCCAATATCCGGCAGGATATCCGCTATGCCGGCCTCGAGAATTTCCTGCATCGCAAGGTAAGCGGCTACGATGCGCCGGTATGCATCCTCACCAGGCAAGCGGCGCAAGCGCTTTCGGCAGTGCAGAAAGCGATTGCCGCCGAAGGACTGACGCTGGTCGTGTTCGACTGCTATCGCCCTGCGCGGGCTGTCTCCGACATGGGTGACTGGACAAAAACGAGTGGGCCACCGGACGCGCAATGGTACCCAAAGGTCAAGCGCAAGGATCTCATCGCCAAGGGCTATATCGGCGAACTGTCCACCCATTCGCGCGGATCGACGGTCGATGTCGCGATCGCGCGAGCCGACCGCAAGAGCGCTCCGAAACCGGCCTGTGGCGCGACCGATGCCGACACGCTCGATTTCGGCACGGGTTTCGACTGTTTCGATCCAGCGAGCGAAACGGCTCACCGACCGATAGCCAGTGAAGCGGCGGCTAACCGCAAAAGACTTGTCGAGGCGATGCGTGCCCGCGGCTTCAAGAATTACGCCCGCGAATGGTGGCACTTCACGCTGGAGAACGAGCCGTTTCCAAAAGAGCGCTTCAACTTTCCCGTTACCGCCGAATAGCCGGCCGCAACCTTCGGGCGCGACGCAGCCATTGCCGAAGAGCTAGCCGTCTCTAGATAATCGCGTCGGGATCGCAATCATGGTCCATGCGGGGAAAATAGTTTCTCGCATCGCCGAAACTGGGCGAAAAATTGCTTCAATAGGCCAAAAAAGGCAACATTGAATGCATCTAAATTCTATCAATTCGGTAGATTGGCGCGAGTTCAACGGAGGCGGAAATGACCAAACCTCATTTCAGGAAACTGCTCGGCGCACTGGTCGCCACATCTGTCCAGTTCGGCACGCTCGGTTTCGCGTTTGCCGACACCACCATTCTCAACGTGTCCTATGACCCGACGCGTGAGCTCTACAAGCAATTCGATGAGGCCTTTGTCGCCCACTGGAAGGCCGAGACAGGCGAGACCGTCACCGTCCAGCAGTCGCATGGCGGATCCGGCGCCCAGGCGCGCGCCGTGATCGACGGGCTCGACGCCGACGTGGTGACGCTGGCGCTCGAAGGCGACATCAACGCCATTGTCTCGAAAACGAAGAAGATCAATCCCGACTGGCGGACGAAATTCGAAAACAATTCGGCGCCCTACACCTCGACGATCATCTTCCTCGTCCGCAAGGGAAACCCCAAGGGCATTCATGATTGGGGCGATCTGGTCAAGGACGATGTCCAGGTGATCACGCCCAATCCGAAAACCTCCGGCGGCGCGCGCTGGAACTATCTTGCCGCCTGGGCCTATGCCAGCGCCAAGGATGGCGGCGACGAGGCCAAGACCAAGGAATTCGTCGGCAATCTCTATGCGCATGTCCCGGTTCTCGACACCGGTGCGCGCGGCGCCACCGTGACCTTCGCGCAAAAAGGACTGGGCGACGTGCTGCTCGCCTGGGAAAACGAGGCCTATCTGGCGCTTGACGAGTTCGGCGCCGACAATTTCGATATCGTCTACCCGCCGACCTCGATCCTGGCCGAGCCGCCGGTCGCCGTGGTCGACGCCAATGTCGACGCCAAAGGCACGCGCAAAGTTGCCGAAGCCTATCTGAGCTACCTCTATTCCAAGGAAGGCCAGACGCTCATCGCCAAAAACCATTATCGCCCTTCGAAGCCCGAACTGGTGCCGGCGGAGGACTTGGCCAAGCTGCCCGAGATCAAGCTGGTCACCATCGACGACCCGCTTTTTGGCGGCTGGAAGAAAGCACAGCCTTATCATTTCGGCGATGGTGGTATATTCGACCAGATCTACAAGCCGGCCCAGTAGCATTTAGATCAGGACGACATGACCACAGCACCCGCCAAGGCGGGGTGGCGATTCAGGCAGCCGAGCGTCATTCCGGGTTTCGGATTGACGCTCGGCTTCTCGCTTGCCTACCTCACCCTCATCATCCTCATTCCCCTGTCCGGGCTGATCTGGCGCTCGGCGGCGCTCGGCTGGACCGACTTCTGGGCGATCGTCACCGACCGCCGCACCATCAACGCGCTTGAAATCAGCTTCGGCACCGCCTTCATTGCCGCCGCCGTCAACGTCGTCTTCGGCACGATCGTCGCGTGGGTGCTGGTGCGCTACAGCTTTCCAGGCCGCCGCATCGCCGATGCCATGGTCGACCTGCCCTTCGCGCTGCCGACGGCGGTTGCCGGCATCGCTTTGACCACGCTTTACGCACCGAATGGCTGGATCGGAAGCCTGCTGACGCCGCTCGGCATCAAGGTCGCGTATACGCCGCTCGGCATCGTCATCGCGCTGATCTTCATCGGGCTGCCCTTCGTCGTGCGCACTGTGCAGCCGATCATGGAGGAAATCGACAAAGAGGTAGAGGAAGTGGCCGCCACGCTCGGCGCCAATCGCTTCCAGATCATCAGCCGTGTTCTGCTTCCCGGACTGGCACCGGCCATCGTCACCGGTTTCGCGCTGGCCTTCGCGCGCGGCGTCGGCGAGTACGGCTCGGTTATCTTCATCGCCGGCAACCTGCCCTACAAATCCGAGATCGCACCGCTTCTGATCGTCATCCGGCTCGAGGAATATAATTATGCCGCGGCGACCGCGATCGCGGCGATCATGCTGGCGCTGTCCTTCGTGATGCTGCTGGTCATCAACCTGGTGCAGACCTGGAGCCGCAAGCGCTATGGCTGACCCGGAGATCAAATCCTACGCGCCGCACCACGAAAGCCGCTCGGCGGCGGTAACCGAAAGCCGCCCTGCGCAAGCCGTGCTGATGGCGGTAACGTTTGCGTTCCTCGCCATCTTCCTGCTCTTGCCGCTGATCATCGTCTTCAAGGAAGCTTTCGCCAAGGGCATCGAAGCCTACACACAGGCGCTAGGCGAACCGGATACGCGCTCAGCGATCCGCCTGACGCTTCTGGTCGCGGCGATCTCAGTGCCGCTCAACATCGTCTTCGGCATTTCCGCCGCCTGGGCGATCGCCAAGTTCGAGTTCAAGGGCAAGGCGTTCCTGACCACACTCATCGACCTGCCCTTTTCCGTCTCGCCGGTCATTTCGGGGCTTGTCTACGTGCTCTTGTTCGGCGCGCAAGGCCTGCTCGGCGCCTGGCTGAAAGCACATGGCATCGTTATCCTGTTTGCCGTGCCGGGCATCGTGCTGGCCACCGTCTTCGTCACCTTCCCCTTCGTCGCCCGCGAATTGATCCCGCTGATGCAGGAACAAGGCAATGGCGACGAGGAGGCTGCCCTGTCGCTTGGAGCCAATGGCTGGCAGGCGTTCTGGTACGTGACGTTGCCCAACGTCAAATGGGGATTGCTCTACGGCGTGCTGTTGTGCAATGCCCGCGCGATGGGTGAGTTCGGCGCCGTCTCGGTCGTGTCGGGCCACATACGCGGGCTGACCAACACCATGCCGCTGCATGTCGAAATCCTTTATAACGAGTACAATGCCGCCGCCGCCTTTGCCGTCGCTTCGCTGCTTGCCGGCCTGGCGCTCGTCACGCTGGTCTTGAAAACACTTCTCGAGATGCGCTACGGCGCCGAGATCGCCGCGACGCGCGGACACTGACAAATGCATGTCGCCCAAAAGTGTGTAGCGGTTTTTGGACAACGACATGCATAAAACAAAGATTTGATGTCGCCCAAAAGTGGGAACCGGTTTTGGGATAACGGCATGCATCAACTACAAAAGGGATTTGCATGGAAGTTCGCGTTGCCAACGTGCGCAAGGAGTTTGAGCGGTTTCCGGCCCTCCACGACGTTTCGCTCGACATCAAGTCGGGAGAACTGATCGCCCTGCTGGGACCGTCCGGTTCCGGCAAGACGACGCTGCTCAGGCTGATTGCCGGATTGGAGCGGCCGACCCGCGGAAAGATCTTCTTCGGCGAAGAGGATGCCTCCCAAAAGTCGATTCAGGAGCGCAATGTCGGCTTCGTCTTCCAGCACTACGCGCTGTTTCGCCATATGACGGTCGCCGACAATATCGGCTTCGGACTCAAGGTCCGGCACGGGCCGTCACGCCCGTCGGCGAAGGAAATCCGACGCCGCGCCTCGGAACTCCTCAACCTCGTTCAGCTTTCCGGTCTGGAAAAACGCTATCCGGCACAGCTTTCGGGCGGCCAGCGCCAGCGCGTGGCGCTGGCCCGCGCCATGGCGATCGAACCGGCCGTGCTTTTGCTCGACGAGCCGTTCGGCGCGCTCGATGCGCAGGTGCGCCGCGAACTGCGCCGCTGGCTGCGCGACATCCACGACGCCACCGGCCACACCACGGTCTTCGTCACCCATGACCAGGAAGAGGCGCTGGAGCTTGCCGACCGTGTCGTGGTGATGAGCCAGGGCCGCATCGAGCAGGTCGGCACCGCCGACGAGATCTACGACACGCCGAACTCTCCCTTCGTCTACGGCTTCATCGGCGAATCGAGTTCGCTTCCGGTCAAGGTCGAGGACGGCCAGGTCTGGATCGCCGACCGGCCGATCGGGCTTTCCGCGCCGCACGCACCGCAAGGCGAAGCGACGCTGTTCTTCCGCCCGCACGATGTCGATCTGGTGGAAGAATGCAACGGCTGCATCGCCGGCACGGTCGCCGCCAGCCGCCGCGTCGCCGGCACCAGGCGGGTCGAGCTCGAAATCGGCGGCGAACGTCAGCGGGTCGAGATCGAATTGCCCGTCGATCATCCGGCGGCGCAGAAAAGTCGCGTGGCTTTCAGGCCGCGGCGCTGGAAGCTTTTTCCGGCTGCTTGATCCTCTATCAGGCGCTACACCAGCCAGTTCTCGACCTTCAGGCCTTTGATCCGGTTGAACTCCCCGGTGTTGGCGGTCACCAGGGTAGTTCCAAGCGCACGGGCGTGGGCAGCAATAAAAAGGTCATTCTGGCCGATGGTCTGGCCCCTGCCTTCCAGTTCTGCGCGAATCGCGCCGTACTCGGCATCCACCGGCACATCGAGCGGCAAGACGGGAATCTCAGCCAGCAATTCCTCGACCTTCTTGTGCAACTTGGCTGATCTTTTCTTGACGCAGCCATATCGCAGTTCCGACGCGACCACGATGCTGGTACACACGGCGGCGTCTCCCACGCGCAGGACAGCGCTTGCGGCTTTCCCGGCCGGATTTCGGATCATGTCGCTGACAATGTTCGTGTCCAGCATGAACCGCATCAAAAAAATTCCTCGGATTTGACAGGCATATCCTTGACTTCGGGAAAGTCTTCCTCGGCACCGGGCGGCGGCTCTTTCGCCCATTGCGCGAGCAGTGCGGTGAGACCAGGTTTGCGGACCGGCTCGATGATCAGGCGGTCGCCTTCACGGCTGATCAAGACCTTTTCGCCGGGAAGTTCGAACTCGACAGGAATGCGCACCGCCTGGCTGCGATTGTTACGAAACAGCTTCGCCTCCTTCGGCGGGGTTGTTGAATGGCGGTGTTGAGACATGACAACAGCTCCCTTGCATATACTATTTGTATATGCCAGACAGGGCGGCGATGCAATCGCCTTGCACCGCGTTGGCCGGCCGGGAACCATCGTGCACGCCGACGGCATCGGCGCCGCTGCCAAGCTGTCCTGAGACTCTGCTTGAAAGAAAAAACCAGAAATCGCCCACAGCGGGAATATTTCTTCTATCGACAACGTGGAGCGGCCGCTCTGCGTGCCTCGTCGCGCACGATGCCTTGCCGCTATGGTCCGGCATTAAGCTCATGGCATTGGAGCCTGTTTTCATGAAGCGATTTTTGCTTGGCATCGCCACGTTGGCCGGCCTCTTCCTCGCATCCTCCCAAGCCTGGTCGGCCGACAAATTGCTCAATGCTTCCTATGATGTCGGGCGCGAACTGTTTGCGCAGGTCAACAAGGCGTTCGTCGCCGACCACCCCGGCGTCACCATCGATCAGTCGCATGCCGGAACCTCGGCACAAGCACGCGCCATCGCCGAAGGCCTCGGCGCCGACGTGGTCACGTTCAACCAGGTCATCGACATCGACTTCCTGGTCAAGAAGGGCCTCATCTCCGCCGACTGGCAGAAGGACTTTCCCGACAACGCCTCGCCTTTCTATTCGCTGCCCTCCTTCCTGGTGCGCGCCGGCAATCCGAAGCACATCAAGGATTGGAACGATCTCGTGCGCGACGACGTCCAGGTGATCTTCCCTAATCCGAAAACATCGGGCAATGCGCGTTACACCTATCTCGCGGCCACCGCCTACGCCAAGGAAGCCTTCAAGGGCGACGATGCCAAGGTGAAGGAGTTCGTGACAAAGCTGTTCAACAACGTGCCGGTGTTCGACAGCGGCGGGCGCGCCGCGACCACCACTTTCGTGCAGCGCGAAATCGGCGACGTACTCATCACCTTCGAGTCGGAAACGCGCGGCGTCCGCAAGGAGTATGGCGAGGACAAGTTCGAGCAGGTAACGCCTTCGGTCAGCCTGTTGGCGGAATTTCCGGTGGCGATCGTCGACACCGTTGCAGACGAGCATGGCACGCGCGATCTCGCCAAGACCTATCTCGACTTCCTCTATACACCGGAGGGCCAGGACATCGCCGCCCGCAACGGCCTGCGGGCCCGGGACGCGGCGGTCGCTGCCAAATATAAGGCTGAGTTTCCCGATGTCCGCCTGCTGACGGTGGAGGAGGTCTTCGGCGGCTGGGCCAAGGTCCAGGCCGAGCACTTTGCAGCGGGCGGCCTGCTCGACCAGACTTATGGCAGCCGCTGAGGCGATGTTCCAACTTTGACAGAAGCCGGCTTTGCCGGCTTCTTTGCTTTCGCGCCGCGAAAGGTGATTTCTGGCACTTTCCGGGCGCATTCCGTCCAAAACGTTACAAAGAATCAACGCGTTTGTGCCTACCGTGAGAACGGACGGCTTGTTTTCGCGAACGGCTTCGCGTGATCAAACCGTCATGATTTGCACACAAACAGCCGCCAGACGCAGGTGGTTGGGGCTTCATGGGTTGACTCGGGGCATGCTTACCAAAAAAGGCAAATACGGCCTCAAGGCCCTCGTGCATCTGTCGGGCCTGCCGGTCGGCCAGCTCGCATTCGTCAACGACATTGCGGTCGCCAATAACATCCCCAAGAAATTCCTGGATGCCATCCTGGGCGAGTTGCGTAACGCCGGCTTCGTCCAGAGCCGCAAGGGCAAGGAAGGCGGTTACCGCCTTGCCCGGCCGGCTTCCGAGATCAAGATCGGCCATGTCGTGCGAGTCCTCGACGGGCCGCTGGCGCCGATCCCCTGCGCCAGCCGCACGCAATACCAGCGCTGCGAGGATTGCGACGAGGCGACCTGCCAGGTCCGGCACATGATGCTGGAGGTCCGGCAGGCGATCGCCGAGGTGCTGGACAACCGCAGCCTCGCGGCCATGCGCGACGCCGACAATGACGATTTCCCGGTCGAACTGACGTCGCAAATCTAGCGCGCGAGCAGGCTCAAGGCGGTCGCGACGGTGTCGGCGACCGGACGCGTGCCATCCAGGGTCATTGCCGCCTCGTCCGCCGCTGGCGCCTCAAGCGTGGCGAACTGGCTGTCGACCAGGCTTGCCGGCATGAAATGACCCTTGCGATTGCCGACGCGCTGTTTTGCTGTTGCCGGGTCGATCTCCAGGTGAACGAAAACGATATCCGCGCAAAAGCCGCGCAGGCGATCACGATAGCTGCGTTTCAGCGCTGAGCAGGCGGCGACCACACCTTGTCCGCTTGCGACCGACGCGGCCATCCGCTGGCCGATCGCGTCGAGCCAGCCTTCGCGCAACGCGTCGGTGAGCGGCTGGCCGCTCGCCATGCGCGCGACGTTTTCGGGCGGATGCAGCCTGTCGCCTTCGATAAAGACGGCGCCCAATGCCGCTGCAAGCGCTTCGCCGACAACCGACTTGCCGCAGCCGGCAACCCCCATCACCACGATGGCGGGTATCGTTCGAACAGTGCTCGGCGGCTTATATGCCACGTCTTTGCCGGTCATGCAGGTCAGCGGCTTGCCGGCGCGCGGCCATAGAGCAGCAGCATGGCGACGATGACGACGCCGTAGATAATCTGCCGTCCCGCCTCCGGCATCTGCATGACAGAGAGAATGGACTGCAGAAGCGTGATCAGGATTACCCCGGCGACTGTGCCGAGATAGGAGCCGCGCCCACCGAGGATCGACGTGCCGCCGAGCACAACCGCGGCGATCGACGGCAGCAGATAGGCGTCGCCCATCGACTGTGCCGCCTTGGAGGCATAGCCGGCCAACAGCACGCCGCCGAAGGCGGAGAGCCCGCCCGAAACCGCAAAGGCGATCATCACTACGCGCCTTGTATCGATGCCGGAAAGATAGGCTGCGCGCTCGCGATTGCCGATGCCATAAACGGTGCGGCCGAAGCCGGTGCGGGTCAGCACGAACACCATTGCGGCGCCGATCAGCGCCCAGATGAGGACGGCGTTGGGCACGGCAGGAACGGCAAAGCCGGTCGCCAGATAGCGCATCGCACCGGTCGCCGAATCCTGCGGCGAGAAACCGCCCGTATAGACCACCATCAGCCCCTGCGCGACGGCGTTGGTGGCAAGCGTGATGATCATCGAGGGAATGCGCAGATAGGCGACGCCGATGCCGTTGACGATGCCGATCAGAACACCGCAGAAGATGCCGAACGGAATGGCAAGCGCCACGCCGACCGGGCCGTATGCGGCCGCGGCACAGGCCATCATCGCGCCGGCCGCCACCGACCAGGGCACCGACAGGTCGATCTGGCCGAGCAGGATGACCAGCATCATGCCGGTCGCGATGACGCCGAGAAACGACGCCACCTTGAGCTGCTGCAAAAGGTATTCAGGCGACAGGAAGCTGCGCGAATAGAGGCTGCCGAGGAACAGCAGCAGCACGATACAGGCGAACGCCGTCAGCACCGCCGGGTCGGCGCGGCGGAGGAATTTCGGCATGCGGCCGGCGAGACCACTCACAGTCGTTTCGCTCACAGGAACCACTCCAGCCGGTTGCGGACCCGAAACAGGGCGAAGGCGCCGAGGCTGACCGCGATCAGCAGAATGACGCCCTGGAACAGGGGCTGCCAGAGCGGATCGAAATCGAAGACGAACAGCAGGTCGCCGATGGTGCGGAAGGCAAGCGCGCCGAAGATCGCGCCGATGGCGCTGCCCTTGCCGCCGAACAGCGACACGCCGCCAAGCACGACCGCGGCAATCGAAAACAGCGTATAGGCGTTGCCGCTGGCATAGGCCGCATCACCGGTATAGGTGAAGAACGTCAGGAACAGCCCGCCGATCGCGGCAAGCAGACCGGCAAGCGCATAGGCGGCGAACTTTCCACGCCGGATCGGCACGCCGGACATGTAGGCCGCCATCTCCGAGGAGCCGGCCGCATAAGCGGCGCGGCCGAGCACCGACCGGCTGAACGGCACCCAGACGACAAGCACGACCGCCAGCAGCGCCACCAGGCTCGCCGGCACGATACCAAACAGGCGCCCGGTCAGCGCATCGGCGAGCCCTTCATTGACCGAGCCGCCCGGAAACGGCCGAAGCAGCAGCGCAATGCCGAAATAGACCGCACCGGTGGCGATGGTGGCGACGATCGGCTGCAGGCGTCCATAGATGACGATGGCGCCGTTGATTGCCCCGCACAGCAGCCCGGTGCCGAGCACGGCGATGACGCCGACGGCGGTCTCGATGCCGGTGCCGACGACCAGCCACGACGCCAGGCAGTTGGTCAGGGTGAAGATCATCCCGACCGAGAGATCGATGCCGGCGGTGATCACCACCAGCGTTTGCGCCATGGCGACGAAGGCGAGCAGCACGCCCTTGTTCGAGGCCGTCTGCACGACGTTGGCGGTGAAGCCCGCCGGATGGTTCGAGGTGTAGATGACGAACATGACGACGAAGATGCCGAACGCCAATAGCGTTCCGCGCTGTTCGGCAAGCCAGTAGCGCCAATCCTTCACGCGTCCGCTCCTTGCTTTGGCATCTCTTCGTGAATGTTGAGCGCGCTGGCGATCAGCGCCCGCTCGGTGATTTCGGCGCCGACCAGTTCGCGCTTGACCGCGCCGTCATAGAGCACCAGCACGCGGTCGCAGCAGCCGATCAGCTCGTCATAGTCGGTCGAATAGAAGAGGATCGCCGCACCCTGGTCGGCAAGCTTGCGCATCAACTGGTAAAGCTCCTGCTTGGTGCCGACATCGATGCCGCGCGTCGGATCGTTGAGCAGGATGATGCGCGGCTGCCGCATCAGCCATTTGGCGATGACGACCTTCTGCTGGTTGCCACCGGATAGCGCGCCGACCGGAATGTCGAGGCCGGCGGTCTTGATCGCCAGGAGACCCACCATATCGTCGATCAGCCGCTGCTCGGCGGCGCGATCGATGATGCCGGCCCTGGACAGCCGGTCGAGGGCAGCGAATGAGAGGTTTTCGCGCACCGTCATCGGCAGCATCAGCCCCTCGGTCTTGCGGTCCTCCGGGATCAGCGCCATGCCGATCCGGTCGTCGCGCGCCGCGGCCGGGCTGGCGATCGCCACCGGCCTGCCGTCGATCAGGATCTGGCCCGACAGGCCACGCAGCACACCGAAGAAGGCGAGCAGCAATTCGCGCTGGCCTTGGCCGTCGAGGCCGCCAAGCCCGACCACCTCGCCCGCCCCGACCGATAGCGAGACATCGTGCAGCCGATCCGTCCAGGACAGGCTGCGCGCCTCCAGAACCGGCGTGGCTGCGGCAGCCGCCCGCGCGGGCTTGGGCGGAAAGATGTGGCTGTATTCGCGCCCGATCATCAGTTCGACGACCTCGTTGTCGCTTTTTGTACCGGCCGCGTAGCTGGCGACATTGCGGCCATTGCGGAACACCGTGCACTGGTCGGCCAACTCGGCGATCTCGTTCATGCGGTGCGATATATAGAGCAGCGCCAGCCCTTCCGAACGCAGCCGCTTCAACACGGCGAAAACTCTGGCGACGTCGGCCGCGGTCAGCGCCGAGGTCGCCTCGTCGAGGATCAGGATGCGTGGCTTGCGCGCCAGTGCCTTGGCGATCTCGACCATCTGCCTTCTTGAAAGGGGAAGATCCTTGACCAGCGCCAGCGGATGGATATCGGAAGCGCCGGCGCGAGCGAGGGCTTGTTCGGCGATGCGGCGCTGCGCCTTGCGATCGATCATGCCGAAACGCTTCGGCGGATCGGAAATGACGATGTTGTCGGCAACGCTGAGTTCGGGGACGAGCGACAGTTCCTGGAAGATGCAGACGATGCCGGCCTGGTTGGCAGCGGCCGGCGAAGCGAAGCTCACTTCGTTTCCGTCCAGCATCATGCGGCCCTCGTCGGGCGCAACGACCCCCGCCATGACCTTGATCAGCGTCGATTTGCCGGCGCCGTTCTCGCCGAGAATGGCGTGGATGCTGCCTGGAGTGACCGACAGTTCGGCCTTCTCCAGCGCGCGCACGCCGCCATAGCGCTTGGATATGCCTTCCATGCGGAAGAGCGGAACCGCACCGTCCATCGGCCCTCCCCAGGCGCTTGGCAATCAGGATGTCGAGCGCCGACGCCGCGGGATCTCCCGCGGCGTCGGGTTGTCGGAGTTTACTGGTTTTCCTTGCTCTGGCCCATGATTTCCTGCGCCGTGAAATTGATGCCGCAGGTCGGGAAGGAATTGCCGACGAAGAAATTGTCGGATTGGTCGGGGAAGTAGTCCTGGCCTGCCTTGAAGTTCGGATCCTCGACGATCGCCAGCGGCAGCTTGACCGCTTGCGGCACGACCTGACCTTCAAGTGCTGCAATCGCCGTCTTGATGGCAACCGCGACCTGCGCCGGGCCGGTGCCGGCCGACGAGCATTTCAGGCCGTCAGCGGCGAACTTGGCGCAGAATTTGCGGAAGCCGTTCTCCGTCTCGCCGCCGAACGGCACGAACGGATGCTTGGCATCGATCATCGCCTGCACGATGCCGGTATCGCCGCCCTGTCCGGTAATGCCGTCGAAGGGGCCGTTGGTGGCGATGGCATCGGCCGTAGCCTTTTGCGCAACGCCGTCATCCCACTTGCCGACGACCTCGGTGACATCCCATTTCTTACCGGAGGCGTCGAGAACCTCGTGGATGCCGTTATGGCGGTCGGTATCGACGGACGTGCCGGCTACGCCGCGCACTTCCAGCACCTTGCCGCCGTTCGGCACGTGCTTGACCAGCCAGTTGCCCCACAATTCGCCAAGACCTTTCTGGTCGACATTGACGTTGATGGCATCCTTGGTGTCGAGGATGTTGTCGAAGGCGACCAGCACCACGCCGGCTTCCTTGGCCCGCTTGATGACAGGACCGAATGCGGTCGGGTTCTGGGCGTTGACGACAATCGCGTCATAGCCGGAATCGATGAAATTGTTGATTGCCGAAATCTGGGCCGGCACGTCTTCGCCGGTCGAGACCACCTTGAATTCCTTGAGCTTGGCCGCGACGTCCGGCTGCGCTGCATAGGCCTTTGCCGTCTGCACCATCTGGATGCGCCATGTGTTGGCGATATAGCCGTTGGCCAGAGCGATGCGGTACGGGCCGTCTTTCTTGGGGAACTTGAAGAACTGCGTATCGGCCGACCAGGGCGCGAAGCAGTCAGGCTCGGCCGATGGCCCCTTGACGATTTCAGGATCGGCGATCGCCGACGAGCTCAGCATGACGAAAGCAGTGGCGGCAACGATACCGCCAACGAGTGACTTGATCATCGATATTCCTCCCAGTTGCAGTTTTGTTTGTTGTTACGCCGATGAATTTGCGCTTTTCCGGCCCGGCACCTCCCGCCGTACCCGTCGCGCGTTCAGGTGGCCGAATGCCGACCCGATCCCCTCCTTTGCTGCCCGGCTAGTCCCGCAAAAACTATCATATTATACATAATAAACAAGCATGAGCTGTCGCTTATGTATAATAAACAGCCCCCATCCTCTGAGCGAAGTACTGCCCGGCGATAACTGGTAGCGCTACCATGACGTAGTGTAAAGCGCCATTGCGTTGAAGCGCGCTTCAGCGTGCCGTGCTTTCACGCCGCTTGAGTTCGAAGCCGAGGTCGCGACGACACCTGCGCCACCCGTCGATCCGTTGCATCCAAAACGGCGACAGCATCTATGAAACGCATTACTGTTTCGTCGCTTTGCGCAGAACAACGCTGGATGTGGGGAGCCAATGATGGAAGGACATATTGATCCAAAACTGGAACACATGTACCGCCGTGGCTACTCAGCTGGCGTATTCGATGTACTGGCGAGCCTTGCGCTCCTTCTTTCCGATGAAGACCGCCAGATTGTGGAGAACTGGGCCAAGAACGACCTTGCCGTCTGGAGAACTATGCGCCTCAATGAAGCGGTTCGGCCTCCGGATTTTCCCTTAGGAAGTCGCCCAGATGTTCATGGACCCTGGCCTGCGTAGGTGTCCGAGACCTACTCAGTTCCTCGAACACCTCCGGCGCATCGCGATGGTGCTCGAATACTACCGGATCGCCGGACCCTTTTTTCGAGCTTTCAGCGCGCCGTGCTTTCACGCCGCTTGAGTTCGAAGCCGAGGTCGACGACCCGCTGTTCCGGCCTGTTGCCTTCGATCGCCGCAAGCGCCATGGCGACCGCCCGCCGGCCGATCTCGTAGCGATACGTCCGAACGCTGGTGACCGACGGAAAAGCCACCTCCATCATGTCGAGATCGTTGAAGCCGACGATGCCGATCGTCTTCGGTACGGCGATCGAAGCGCGGTGGCATTCGAACAGCACCCCGAGTGCTATATCGTCATTGTTGCAGAACACGCCGTCGAGGCTCGGCACCTTGGCCAGCGCGTCGCGGAACAATTCGCGGCCGAGGGTGACGCTGGAGGGCACCGGCGTGGTGGTGGTAAGCCGCGCATCGAACAGGCCGGCCGCCTCCATCGCCGCGCGATAGCCGGCCAAGCGCCGCTGCGAACGCGGATCCATGCGCGCGCCGATGAAGCCTATCCGGCGATAGCCTGCCTCGATCAGATGTTCCGCAGCCGCCCTGCCGCCCTCGAAATGTGAGAAACCAACCATCATGTCGACCGGATCGGGCCCGGTTTCCATCACCTGCACCACCGGACAGCCCGCCGTTTCCAGCAGTTTTCGCGAGGCCGGCGTCTGGTCGATGCCGGCCACGATCAGCGCCGCCGGGCGTTGCGGGCCAAACACCTGCAGCAGCCGCTCTTCCTCGAGGCCGGAATAGTGGGTGTTGCCAAGCTGGATCCGGAAAGGGCCGTCCGACAGGCTGTCGTAGATGCCGCGCACCACTTCGGCAAAGACGTTGTTGGTAAGCGACGGCACCAGAACGCCAAAGACCTCGGCGCGCGCCGAAGCCAGCGCCCGCGCATTCGGGTCGGGCACATAGCCGAGCTCGTTCACGGCCGACTCGATCTGGCGGCGCAGATCTTCCGAGACACGCCCCGGCTCGCGCAGGGCGCGCGATACGGTAATGGCGCCGACGCCGGCCTTGCGGGCGACATCGGCGATGGTCGGGCGGCCGCCGCCGCGGCGCGTGCGCGGCTTGATCACCATACTGGTCCCGAGGCCGGGCAACCGCCCAGACGCGACCGTGAGACGATGTTCAGGGTCTTTGCCACTGCTGCCTTGCCAACCTGGCCCGTTGCCACACCTTGTCTGGCGTCGCGCAGCCTTCGGCTATTGTCAAGCGACGGCGGAGAGACTGTATCCGTACCGCTGTGCTTCAGGCCGCCACAGCAGCGCTGCGCCGGGCCTTCCACAGCAGAAGCACCATGGCCAAAATATTCAGAAGGTTCCAGGCAATGCCGTTGAGGAACGCGGCGGCATAGGAGCCGGTCAGATCGTAAATCCAGCCCGACATCCAGCCGCCGATCGCCATGCCGAAGATGGTCGCCATCATGACGATGCCGACGCGCTGGCCAGCCTCCTTGGCTGGCATATATTCGCGCACGATGATCGCATAACAGGGCACGATGCCGCCCTGCGACAGGCCGAAGACCAGCGAGACGACATAGAGCGAGGCAAGCCCGTCGAACGGGATATAGAACAACAGCGACAGGCATTGCAGCACCGAACCGATCAGCAGGGTTTTCACGCCGCCGATGCGATCGGCAAGGAAGCCCGAGCCTAGCCGGCTGACGACGCCCGCCGCCAGCATGATCGACAGCATATCGGCGCCATGCGCCACGCCGTAGCCGAGATCCATGCAATAGGCGACGATATGGACTTGCGGCATCGACATCGCCACGCAGCAGCCGAGCCCGGCCACGATGAGCAGCGCCTGCAAGGCCGCCGGCGACAGGGAGATCGGCTGGACCACGCGGCTGCCCGGCGATCCCGGAGCCGCCTGGGGCGGTGCGCCGCGCCGGAGCAGCAGGATCAAGGGCACCATGGTGACCAGGCAGACGGCGCCGATCGCGGCATAGGTGAAGCGCCAGCCTTGCGCCTGCATGACATAGGGCATCGCCGTCGGCCAGATCGCTCCGGCGAGATAGTTGCCTGATGCGGCAGCAGTCACCGCGACGCCGCGGCGCCGGTTGAACCAGTGCGAGATGTCGGCGATCAGCGGCCCGAAGATCGCCGACGAGCCAACGCCGATCAACAGGCCCTGGACGAGGGTGAACTGCAGGATCGAACTGGTCAGCGACGCCAGCAGGAAGCCGGCGCCAAGTGTAATCGCGGCAATCAGCGCCGGGATCCAATACCCCATGCGGTCGATGGCGCGGCCGAACAGCACATTACCGGCGGCAAAGCCGACCATGGTCGCGGTGTAGGGCATCGAGGCAGCGGCGCGGTCGACGCCGAATTCTGCCTGCACGGCAGGCAGCACCACGACCACCGCCCACATGCCGACCCCGCCGATCGTTGCCAGCAGCATCGAGATGCCCAGCCGTATCCAGGCATAGGCACTGTCGATGCCGGAACTTCCTGCCTGGCTTGAGACGATTGGGGTCAAGAGCGTTTCCTGTCCGCAGTTCTTGAATCGGCGGTTCTGACCACTATCGGCGCATTCGCATCGCCGAGCAGCGCCACGACAGGCAAATCCGTGGCTCCAGGGATTCGGGCCGAAGTGGAACAGGGGTGCGCCATAAGGCGTTTTCCGGCAACGACCTAGTGGAAGGAGTTTGCCATGACCGCGCAACGGAAATGGTCCGCCGACGTCACCGAGCACAGCGACGCGCTGGACCTCGAGGAACACATCTTCGAATCCCACGATCCCAAGAAGATCGCCGCCTCTTTGAAGCGGTCGGCCGAGCACAGCGACCGACGCAAGGCAGGGCCGTTTCAATCCGCCATGTCGATGCTGAATTTCTACATCAACCGCGCCGGCAAGAACCTGCCGGCGGCGCAGAAGAAAGTGCTGGAGGACGCCAAAGACGAGCTGCGCGCCCTTTTTGGCCGCCCAAAGGAAGATTAGGGTCGGTCTCCATTAATTGGTTCTGCCAAATTCGGCTGAACTGGACCTAGTGACAGGGCCTCTTTGTCGCCAGTCTGCAGGCTCGGCTTGTATTCCCAAGCCCGCAAAAGCCTGGCGTCATGACGGTCAAGATCGGCATCAATCCCATCACCTGGAGCAATGACGACGTTCCGGCGCTTGGCGGGGATACGTCCTTGGAGACCTGCCTGTCGGAAACGGCGCTGGCCGGCTACCGCGGCACCGAACTCGGCGGCAAATTTCCGCGCCAGGCTGAAGTGCTTGGGCCGCTCCTGTCTTCCTATGGCCTGGAACTCGTCTCCGGCTGGTATGATGGCCGCATTCTCGACCGCACGGTCGACGAGGAATTCGCGGCGATCACCCCACATCTTCAGCTGTTGCGCGACCTTGGCGCCAGGATCGTCGTCTACGCCGACACCTCGCGCGGTCGCCATGACGGCATTTTCGCACCGATCTCCGAGCGTCCGCGCCTCGCCGACAGGGACTGGCCGTCCTATGGCGAGAAACTGACCGCCCTCGCCGACCGCATGGCCGCATTCGGGGTCGGCATGGCCTTCCACCACCACATGGGCACCATCGTCGAGACGGACGATGAAGTCGACAGGCTGATGGCGGCGACGGGCCGAAGCGTCGGCCTTTTGTTCGATACCGGCCACTGCCTGTTTTCGGGCGGCGACCCGCAATCGCTGCTGCAACGGCATCTCGACCGTATCGTGCATTTCCATTGCAAGGATGTTCGCAGGGCGATGCTGAAACGGGCACGCCGCGAGGACATGAGCTTCATGGCGGCGGTAATGGACGGCATTTTTACCGTGCCCGGCGACGGCTCGGTCGATTTCCTGTCATTGCTGAAGCCCCTCGCCGCGCGCGGCTATGAAGGTTGGCTCGTTGTCGAGGCCGAGCAGGATCCGGCCAAGGCGCATCCGCTGACCTATGCCAGCAAGGGCTATTTCTCGCTGCTCGCCACCGCCCGCGAGGCCGGCTTCGAAGTCGCGACGCGGCAGGCAAACTGACCGGCCCGCATTTGCGAGCCGGGGGACACGATGAGCGCGCGCCGCGATGGGGTTAGCGACGCGAAAGCGCCCGGCGATCCGCGCCGCCTTGCTCCCTGCGCGGCGCGGATCGCAGAATCCCGGCTCTGGATTGCAAACCCCGACTTTCAAGCTTGAGGCCGACCGGAAGCCGTGCCTTGATGCAACCGAGGAGGAGCGATATGGCTTTCGAAGCTGCGCTTGGCATGGAACGGCTTTGCACCATCCGCGAGATTGCCGAGAAGGCGGAACTTGGCGCCGCCACCGTGCATCGCGCGCTGAAGAACAGCCGCGAGATCCGTCCCGAAACCAGGCGGCTGGTGCTCGACACCGTCTGCCGGCTCAACGAGGAAAAGATCGCCCGCGCCGCCCGGTTCGTCGGGGGATAGTGCCTTGCCCGACCACATGCGCCTTTCCCTCGACATCATGTCGGTCGACCGCGCTTCGGAAGAACCGATGCATCGTCAGATCTACGGCGCCTTGCGACGCTTCATTCTTGACGGCCAGATCCCGCAGAACACGCTGCTGCCGTCGACGCGCTCGCTGGCCGAAGATCTGAAGGTCGGGCGCAACACGGTCATCGCCGCCTATGACCAGCTCCTTGCCGAAGGTTTTATCGAGGCGCGTGCCGGATCGGGCACCTGGGTGGCGCCGATCCAGCAGAACCGCCCCTTGGCATCCCTGCGCGCCGGACTGGCAGCGCCGCAAAAGCTGTCGCGGCGCGGTCAGACCATCGTCAACGGCCCGCAACCGCCGCGTAATGCCGGCGTCATCAATTTCCATCCCGGCGTGCCTGAAACGGCATCGTTTCCGTTCACCATCTGGTCAAGCCTTCTGGTGCGCAATGCACGCAGCCGCGACGATAGTCTGCTTGGTTATCTCTCCTTTGCCGGTCACCCCGGCCTGCGCCAGGCCATTGCCTCGACCATCGGCCTGTCGCGCGGCATCAGTTGCACCGCCGACCAGGTGATCATCGTCACCGGTGCGCAGGCAGCGCTCGATCTGGTCTCGCGCGTGCTGATGGACGAAGGCGACCATGTCTGGATGGAAGAGCCCGGCTATCTCGGCGCCAAAAGCGCCTTTCTCGCCAGCGGCGCCAAGCTGGCACCGTTGAAGGTCGACCGGCGCGGCTGGCATCTTGCCGATCCGGAGCTGCCGCCGCCGCGGCTAATCTATGTGACGCCATCCTGCCAATGGCCGTTCGGCACCATCATGCGCATCGAGGAGCGGCTGCAACTGCTCGACATCGCCGAACGCAACGGCGCCTGGATCGTCGAGGATGACTATGACGGCGAATACCGGTTCCGCGGCCGGCCGGTGCCGGCGCTGCGCGGGCTCGACCATGCCGACCGCGTCGTCTATATCGGCAGCTTCGGCAAGACGCTGATTCCGGCGCTGCGCATCGGTTATCTGATCGTGCCGCGCGAATTGTCGGTTCCGTTCGACCGGGCGGTGAGCATCACCGGCCAGTTCGCGCCGCTGATCCTGCAGGCAACGGTCAACGACTTCATCATGCAGGGCTATTTCGCCACGCACCTCAAGCGCATGCGCCGGCTCTACGCGCGCCGGCAGGCGAACTTCGTCAAGCTGTGCCAGGAGCATCTGGCCGAATGGCTGATCGTCACGGAAAACGATTCCGGCATGCAGCTGCTGGCGAGCTTCGTCAGGCCCTATAAGGACAGCGACGTGGTCGCCGCCGCCCTCAAGGAGGGGCTCGACGTTCAGGGCATCTCCATCAACTATCATTCCACTGAGCCCGAGCACGGCCTGCTGCTCGGCTATGCGGCGATGGACGAACGTCAGATCCTGCGCGCCGTTCTGGCGTTGCGCGCCGCGTTCCTAAGATTGGATAGAAGCTAGAGCCAGGCTCTCCATCTCGTTCACCGCGGGGTTGAGTCGGTCGCCCGCAGTGATTAGGAATATGGGGCGTCGGTCCTTGTTTTCGGCGTTCGCGCAAAGCGCGCTTCCCAAGGCCGAACCTCCCCGAAAACCAGAAGCATGCCCACCGCCGGTATTGGCGGGCAACGCATTCATCTGAACCATGAGGATTGCCATGAGAACCGCATCCTGTGCCTGCGGGCAACTGAGGATCTCCTGTAACGGAGAGCCGCAGCTGGTCGCACAGTGCCACTGCCTCGACTGCCAGAAACGGACCGGCAGCACATACGGCGTCGCCGCCTTCTTTGCGCGCGACAAGGTAGAAGCCGACGGCGACGCCAGTACCTACAGGCGATCAGCTCGGAGCGGCCACCATGTCACTTTCCATTTCTGCCCGGGCTGCGGCTCGAGCGTCTTCTGGGAGCCCGAGCGAAAGCCTGAATGGATCGCCGTCGCGGTCGGCTGCTTCGCCGATCCCGCCTTTCCGGCCCCGGCGCATGTTGGGTGGGAAGACCGGCGTCATCCCTGGGTTTCCGGTTAGCGACGCCAACCCGCCAGCGCAGCGCTTTACCTTACTGGTTGATCTCGGGTTCAACGAGCTTCGCCAGATTTCGCAGCGACTCCTGCCAGCCGAGATAGCAGGCCTCAACCGGGATGGCGTCTGGGATACCTGCCTGCGTGATATTCACTTCGGTGCCGACCGACACTTTCTTCAATGTCACGGTCACCTCGATCTCGCCGGCCAGGTTGGGGTCGTCGAACCGGTCGGTGTAACGCAGTCGCTCATTGGGCACGAGCTCGACATATTCGCCGCCGAACGAGTGGCTGTCGCCGGTGGTGAAGTTGCGGAAGGACATTTTGAACGCACCGCCGACTTTCGCCTCGAAGTGATGAACCGTGCAGGTGAAGCCGTTCGGCGGAAGCCATTTCGCAAGTGCATCCGCTTCAAGGAACGCGCGGTAGACTTTCTCCGAGCTGGTTGTCAGAACGCGGTGCAGCCGTACGGTGCCGGGCATATCGTTAATCCTCCGTGTTGGTGATCGATGCCCCCTAGGACGAGCGGAGCCCGGCCTATCCGACACGGGCCTGCGGATTTTTTGGCGGCCGGTTATGCCGGCCGGAATCCTCGGCCGGCCACCGGGCAAGGAACTCGACCGCAGGGTAGCAAACCGCGCCGGATCTGGTCTAGTTCACACTGTCGAACTTCTGCAGATCAACCGGTGCCGCCTTGCGCAATTCGATATCATCGAGCGAAGCATTCTCCAGCGCCACCCTCGCCGCCGCGTCGATGTTGTGGATCATGTCCTGAATGTCGATATCGCTGTGCGCCGGGTTCATGGCGACCATCACGGTGCGGTTGAGGATGTCGAGAGAGCGCTTGCCGAGGTCGTCGGAATAATCCAGCCGCAGGCCCTGGTTCTCGGGCAGTGCGTAAGGATTGAGCGCCGGATGATGCGCGCCTTCATGCATCAGCACCTGGTCCCACTGGGTGAAATTGTGACGGCCGGTCTTGCCGGCAACGACGCTCGGAATGGTCTTCGAAAAAGTCTGCGCCGCCTGCTCGCTCGGCAGCAGGTACATCACCTGTGCGGCACAATCGTCGTCCGCGCTGTTCATCGGCGACGGCGTCAGCCCAAGATTGCTAAGGTGGCGGGTACCGGCCAGCACCGTCTTCTTCTCGACCCGCATCGCCTCGATGATGCCGTCCAGCCGGTCGAGTTGGACGTTGAGCATCGCCCCCATCAGTTCGGAAGCACGCGCGCCGATGCCGGCGAAGGGTTTGATGCTGTCGCTTCTGCCCTGCCAGTAGAAATGGCAAGGGTCGATGGCGCAGCGCGCCCGCTCCGCCACTTTCGGGTCGCTGGTGGCGATACCGCCGCCCTCGCCCGAGGTCATGTTCTTGAAGTAGTTGAAGGAATAGGCGCCGGCATGGCCGATCGAGCCGAGCTTGCGGCCCTCATAGCCGCCGCCGATGCCTTGGCAGACATCCTCCAGCACCAGCAAGCCGCGCTTGGCAGCAATGTCCATGATCGCATTCATGTTGCAGGCCGCGCCCCACATATGCACCGGGATGACCGCCCTGGTGCGCGGCCCGATGGCATCGCGCAGGGCGATGGGATCGATGGTCAGGCTCTCGTCGATGTCAACGATGACGGGAATGGCCCCGACCGACAGCACCGCGGTCGCTGTCGCCATATAGGTGTGCGCCGGCACCAGCACTTCGTCCCCCGGGCCGATGCCGAGGCCGATCAGGCCGGCGGCGAGCCCATAGGTGCCGCTGGCGGCCAGCGCGAAATGCTCGACGCCAAGATGCTGCGCATAGCGGGCCTCAAAGCGGTCGCATTCGCTGTCCTTGCCGTAACGAAACAGCGCGCCCGAGCGGATCACCCTGGCAATGGCTTCGATTTCCTCTTCGCCGGCGGTGTACATGACAGGCCTCCAGTCACTTGATAATGTGGGTCACTTGATAATGTGGTCGCTTGATGGTGTGGACAGCTGTAGGCTTGTCGGCACGGTTTGAAAGAACCACTCCGCCGCTATTCGACCAAGCCATCTGCGCCCGGAAGACGGTTCCTATGACTGGTTTTGAACCGTGATTGGGGAAATCGGCAGCTAAGTGTCTCAGCCGGCAGGCAAATCGTACCCATCCGAATTCGCCAAAGTGGCCCTGTCGGAAAGGCAGGTTTCGGCGTTCCATTCCGGCCAGTTGGGCAAACGGTTGGTTCCATGAAATACGGGACACACTTTGGAAGACCCTGGAAACCGGCGTGCCGGCGGAAAGGCGGCCGTTCGTGAACGCCGCCGGCTCCAGCAAACGGATCGTACTCCACGAGGACGATGTCGGCATGTGCCACGGCGCCAACAGCGCCTTCCTCGAATTGAGCGGGCTGGGTGTCTGCAGTTCCGGCGCGGTGATGGTGCCGTGCCCGTGGTTCCTCGAAATGGCCGAAAGCGCCGCCGCCAACCCTGGCCTCGACCTCGGCGTCCACCTTACGCTGAACAGCGAGAAGCAGCACTACAAATGGCGGCCGTTGACCGCGCCGTCGCGGGCGGCCGGCTTGACCGACGAGTTCGGCTTCTTGTGGCCGGATGTGGCGACCACGCGCCGCAAGGCGGTGCCGCAGGCGGTCGAGGCCGAGCTTCGCGCCCAGATCGACACCGCCTATCGCGCCGGCATCGACGTCACCCATCTCGACGCGCATATGGGAGCGGCATTGTCGCCGGAATTCTGCAACATCTACATCAAGCTCGGGCTCGAATATCAGCTGCCGGTGCTGCTGACCAAGACGCTGTCCGCCTATTCCCCCAACGACAATCTGGTCGGCGTCACCGAGGAGGCGTTCCAGCGCGGCGTGGCGCTGGCCCGTGCCGGCGGCTTTGCCATTTTCGACGCCGCCATCCAGACGACCTGGGGCCGGCCGCGCTCCAGGCCGATCGAGCCGGCTTACAAAGCGCTCATCGACGGTGTGCGCGACGGCCTGACCTTCTTTTGCCTGCATTGCAACGCGCCCGGTGAACTCGAGCTGATCGAGCCGCGCTCCGCCTATATCCGCACCGAAGAGTACGAGCTGTTCCGCGACCAGGGCTTTCGCGACTGGCTCGCCGCACAGCCGATCGACGTCATCGGCATGAAGCCGTTGCGCGAGGAGCTTCGCGCAGCGCTCTCGGCGGGGCGATCATCAACAACAGCCCGCGGCAACACCGCGGACGAACAGCGATCGGCGTCGGCAAAGGCCCGCAAAGCGGCCACCCGATCCGCAACGTGAGCCGATCGTCGCGGCCGGAAAACGGCGCCAGAGGGATTGGAACTGCAACGACAAATGGGAGAATAAGATGAAAACGCTTCTGAAAGTGGCATTGGGCGCCTTCGTTTCGGCGGGCCTGATGACGGGTATCGCGCATGCCGCGGGCCTGAAGGATCCGAAGGACGTCCGCATCACCTTCGTAGTGCATGGGTCGGCGTCCGATCCCTATTGGTCGGTGGTCAAGCGCGGCGTCGATGACGCGGCCGCCCTTACCGGTGCCAAGGTCGAATATTACGCGCCGCAGGTCTTCGACGTGGTCGAGCAGGCCCGGCTTCTCGACGCCGCTATCGCCACCAAGCCGGACGGTATCGCCGTCTCCATCGCCGACGCCAATGCGCTCGGCAAATCGGTCAAATCCGGGCTTGCCGCCAATATTCCCATGGTGGTTCTGGATTCCGGCGAAAAGGAAGGCGCCGAGCTCGGCACGACGCTCTATGTCGGCACCGTTTCCGAATATGATTCCGGCAAGAAGGCCGGCGAGCGGCTGGCCAAGGAAGGCACGCTCAAGGTCGTCTGTATCAACCACGAGGTCGGCAATGTCAGCCTCGACCAGCGCTGCCAGGGCCTCAATGACGGGCTGAAGCCCTCCGGCGGCGGCACCGAGGTTCTGGCCGTGGCGCCGGATCCCGCAGACATCCAGCGCCGCACCGAAGCCTATCTGTCGGCGCATCCCGACACGCAGGCCGTCTTTGCGCTCGGCGCCACCGCCGCCAACCCGCTGATCCCGATGTTTCGCGACAAGGAACTGTTCGGCAAGCTCAAGCTCTACACATTCGACATCAGCCCGGAGGTCCTCGATTCGGTCGTGGCCGGCGAAATGGGCTTCGGCATGGACGCCCAGCAATATCTGATGGGCTATCTGCCGGTGATCTATCTGGTCGAGCAAGCGACGCACGGCTTCTGGCCGCAGAACAACGCCTATACCGGACCGCTGTTCATAGACTCGCCGGAAAAAGCCAAGGCGATCCTGGCGCTCGCCAAAGAGGGCATCCGCTAGGCAAGCGCTCCGACGGAACGGGAGAATGCGCCAAGCGCTCTCCCGTTCCTTCGAAGATTGCGATTTGAGCGATTGGAGAGCCTAATGGCGGTCGTGGAAGACAAGGCTATATCTCCGGGCGAACTGAAGGCGACCGACCGCTTCGGCATGACGTCGAAGCGGGCCGCCGGCGCCGACGAGCGGCTGGCCAGCACCGGCAAGCTGACCCAGTGGCTGCGCCGGCCGGAAGCCGGTGCCGCCGGCGGGCTGCTTGCGACGATCATCATCTTTGCGCTGCTGCCGGGCGCGGCAAACCTCTATTCGCTGCAGGGATCGATGACATTCCTGACGCTGTCGGCGGAGCTCGGCATCGTCGCCACCGCGGCAGCACTCCTCATCATCGCCGGCGAGTTCGATCTTTCGGTCGGCTCCATGGTCGGCTTTGCCGGTGTCGTCATCGGGCTGACGGTGAAGTACTGGGGCCTGCCGCTATGGGGCGGCATCGCCTGTGCCTTCGTCGTTGCCATCCTCACCGGCTATCTCAACGGCCTGATCGTGGTGAAGACGCGCCTGCCCTCCTTCATCGTCACGCTCGCCACCCTCTATATCCTGCGCGGACTGTCGATCGGCATCACCCGCGCCGTCACCGGCCGCACGCAGATCCCCTACATCCTCGAAGGCGCGCCGGACCCGGCGACGGCCGGCATTTTCAACGGCCATCTGCTCACCGGCCTGTTCCACTGGATGGGCGCGCAAGGCTGGATCGCCACCCGCAGCGACGGCATACCATTCGTCGCCGGCATTCCGATGTCGATCGTCTGGTGGCTCGGCCTGACGGCGCTGGCCGGCTACGTGCTCACCCAGACGAAATACGGCAACTGGATCTTCGCCACCGGCGGCGATCTGATCGCAGCCCGCAACGTCGGCGTGCCGGTCGATCGCGTCAAGATCAGCCTGTTCGTCTACACCGCCTGCGCGGCGACGCTGCTTGCCACCATCCAGGTGATGGAGGCGGGCTCCGCCGACACCACGCGCGGCCTGCTCAAGGAATTCGAGGCGATCATCGCCGCCGTCATCGGCGGCGTGCTCCTCACCGGCGGCTACGGCACCGTCTATGGCGTGCTGTTCGGCGCGCTGATCTTCGGGCTGGTGCAGATGGGCATCTTCTACACCGGCATCGACACCGACTGGTTCAAGGTCTTCCTCGGCATCGTCATCCTGATGGCCGTGCTGGTCAACAACTACATCAGGCTGAAGGCGCTCGGCCGCGGAGGTGGCAAATGACCGAGAGGGCCCAAATGACCGAACCGGCCCAAATGACCGAACCGGCAATGGAACTGCGCGGCGTCAGCGTCAATTTCGGCTCGGTGCGCGCCCTCCAGGACATCGACATCAAGGTCTATCCGGGCGAGGTCCACTGCCTGCTCGGCGACAACGGCGCCGGCAAGTCGACGCTGATCAAGGTCCTGTCCGGCGTCTATCGGCCGAGCAAGGGCGAAATCCTGGTCGACGGCAAGCCGGTCACCTTCCGCAGCCCGCGCGACGCGCAGGAGCTCGGCGTGGCAACGGTGTTCCAGGACCTCGGCATGATCTCGCTGATGTCGATCACCCGCAACTTCTTCCTCGGCCGCGAGCCGACCAAAAGCAGCCTGCCCTTCTCGCGCATCGACAAGGAGCGCGCCAACACCATTGCCAGGCAGGCGATGGCCGATATCGGCATTGACGTGCGCGATCCGACGCAGGCCGTCGGCACGCTGTCGGGCGGCGAGCGCCAGTCGGTGGCGATCGCCCGCGCCGTGCATTTTGGCGCGCGCGTGCTGATCCTCGACGAGCCGACTTCCGCGCTCGGCGTCCACCAGGCGGCGATGGTGCTGAAGTTCATCATCGAAGCACGCATGCGGGGTTTGGCCGTGATCTTCATCAGCCATAACATCCACCATGCCTATCCGGTCGGCGACACCTTCACGCTGCTCAACCGCGGCCGCAATCGCGGCACCTACGCCAAGTCCGAGATTTCGCGCGACGAGGTCATCTCGATCATGTCGGGCGGCGAGGATCTGAAAGCGGTCGAGGCGGAGATTGCCGGCCTGCTCGCCCAGATCGGCAACCGGCCGCCTGCGGCGCCTTGAGCTGACAATCGGACATTGCGGGGAATGATCCAATGAGCAGGATACGCGTCGGGGTCGTCGGCGCCGGCATGATCTCGCAGGTCGAGCATATCCCCAATCTGCTGCGCCTCGGTGAATTGTTCGAGCTGGTCGGGGTCGCCGATCCCTCCAGGATTTCGCGGCAGTTCGTCACCGACACCCATGGCATTGCCAATTTCGAAACAATCGACCAGCTCTTCGACCAACGCCTCGACGCGGTGGTGATCGGCTCGCCGGACCCGCTGCATCACGAACAGGTGCTGGCGGCGCTGGCGGTTGGCCTGCACGTCTTTTGCGAAAAACCACTCTGCTATCCGCTGGCGGAAATCGCCGGGATCATCGCCGCGCGCGATGCCGCCAGGAAAATCGTTCAGGTCGGCTATATGAAGCGCTTTGATCCGAATTACCGGCTGGCGCTCGCTTCGCTGCCTGGAACATCGAGCACGCTGCGCGCGGTCTCGGTGGGAGGTAAACGATCCCGACGCCTGGCCGTTCATTGCCCATCAGCCCTACAGGCGCGGTACCGATATCCCACAAGACATGGTCGCCACTGTCGCCGCAAAGCAGAAGCGCCAGGTCGAAGAGGCCGTCGGCGTGCATCTGACCGATCTCGCTTTCCGTGGATTTACCGGCGCTTACAGCTCGGCCTTGATTCACGACGTCAACGCCGTCCATGGCCTGCTCGATGCGCTCGGCGTGCCGGACGGCGAGGTCGTCGGCGCGCAGATCTTTGCCAATGGCGACGGCGGCCAGGGCGCCGTCAAGTTGCTGGACGGGCAGGCGCTGTGGACCATGACGCATCTCACCGTGCCCAAGCTCGCCGACTACAAGGAGCGGATCACGCTGTTCTTCGACGATGCCAGCCTCGAGCTCGAATTCCCCTCGCCCTGGCTCAACCATCATCCGACCCGGCTGACGGTGACGACCTCGGACGGTCACACGCTGTCGAAGCGTGATTTGCGGGCCGGCTACGCCGAAGCCTTCGTCGAGGAGATGCGTGGCTTCTGGGCAGCGATCGTCAATGGCGATGCCGTCGTCAACCCACCCGAACACGCCGCCCGCGACCAGGCGCTGCTGATCGGGCTGACCCGGCGGCATCTGGCCTCATAAGATCGTCGGCTTTCAGATCTTGGCGGCGCGCAGTTCATCACGCATGCCGCGCATGCCGATCACTTCGATGTCGAACTCGCTGATCCACGCCTTGACGCGCGCCGTCTTGAACAACGCGTATTCCTCGGTCCGCAGATGGGCATCCGGAGGATTGATCGCCTCGAAATCGCCTACCGTGTTGAAATGCAGCGACAGGAAACTCAACCCCTCCGGGATTCTGGCAAACATCGCGTGGTAGGCCGTCTGCGCATCCGTCTTGCGCGCCCAGGGCGTTTCCAGAACGATGTCGAACACCGGTTCGCCTGCCGCTTGCGCCTTTACGATTTCGGCATCGTAGCGGGCAATGTCCAGCTCACCGGCATAGCTCGCCGGGTTGTAGCCCGACAGGTCCTTCACCAGCAGCGCCGGCAGCCGGTATTCCCGGCCGAGCTTGCGATAGATGGCGATGAATTCCGGCATCTGCGCCGTGCCCATGTGAGCGTCGAGATGGGTGATGTCGATGCCGGCAGCGATGGCGCATTCGATCTGCGCACGCAGTTCCGCTTCCACCGCATCGGGATGGGCTTTGCGCGCCTGCGGTACGGTCGGCCAGAAATAGCCGAACTCGTCAGTCATCGCAGCCGATTTGGGCGGGTTGGTCAGCGGACGCCAGCGATACGGCTTCTGCTCGCTGGTCAGCGTCAAGTGCACGCCGAGGTCGAAATCGGGATTGGCGACGGCGATCTGAGCGGCTTCCGGGAACCACGGGCATGGCGCCATCACCGAACCGGAACTGCATGTGCCGAACTTCGACAGTTCGAAAAACGCGACATTTGCGCCATGGCTCATGCCGACGTCGTCCTCGTGGATGACGACACGCTTCCTTGCGGTCTTTACGGTCATTTCCTGCTCCTGAACTGCTGCATTGTCAGCTCACCCGACACGGGCAACGAGGTCGGTCAATTCGTCGAGCTCGATCTCGTCACGCCGGAACCGGCCCGCCACGCGCCCCTGCGCCAGAACCACCAGATCGTCGGCCACCGAGAGCGCGTGACGGAAATTGTGGGTGATCAGGATGACCGCCTGGCCCTGCTCGCGTGCCCTGAGAATGTGCTCGAGCACCCGGCCTGCCTGACGCACGGCCAGAGCCGACGTAGGCTCATCCAGCACAAGCAGCGACGATCCGAAGAACATGGCTCTTGCGATTGCCAGGGACTGGCGTTCGCCGCCGGAAATGTTGACGCCGCGTTCGTCGAGACCGCGTTCCCAGCGCACCCCGAGCTGATGCAGCGCCGAGCGCGCCATGTCGTCGGCGCGTTTCATGTCGAGCCATTTGAACGGCCCGAAACCTTTCAGCGGTTCGCGGCCGAGCACGACATTGCGTGTGACCGACAGCAATTCGCAGACGGCAAGGTCCTGGAACACCGTGGCAATGCCGCGTTCGCGCGCCTGAGCCGGGTTGGCGAAAGCCACCTTCTCGCCGTTGAAGCGCAATTCTCCCCTGTCCGGCGGGAAGACGCCGGACAGGATCTTGATCAAGGTCGATTTGCCGGCGCCGTTGTCGCCCAGCAGCGCCAGGATGCGTCCGGCATAGGCGCTTAGCGACACGTCGACCAGCGCGGTGGTGGCGCCGAACCCTTTCGACAGGTTGACAGCCTCGATCACCGGCACCGCGCCGGCAGCGACCGGCTCGACCGGAGGGCGGCGAAGGATCAGGTCGTCGGAGCCGCTGCCGGCCGGCAGCCGGGCCCCGCGCTGGGCATCCAGGCCAGACGGCTCGCTCATCGCGTCTTCTCCTTCGCCAGGCTGCCGGCGGGCCGTATCTCCGCCGTTGCGGCGTTGCCGGCAATCGCCGCGTCGGCAGCACTGCTGTCGCGCTTGAAGCCGCCCAACGGCCTGGATTTGGCGATGCGGCGCGCCACCGAGGTATTGAGGATGACCGCGCCGACGACAATGACGCCGGTGAGCGTGCGGAAGAAATGGCCGGGAGCGCCTGCCAGCACCAGGCCGACCTGGATCATGCCGAAGGTGACGGCTCCGAGAATGGTGCCGATGACGCTGCCGTAGCCGCCGGCCAGCAGCGTCCCGCCGATGACTGTAACGGCTACCGCCTGCAGTTCGATGCCCTCGCCGCGCAATGCGTCGACGGAGGAAAAGCGGGCAACCTGGATGACGCCGGCGATGGCTGCCAGCGCCGATGTGATCATGAAGAGGATGAGGGTGACGCGGTCCACCGGTACGCCGAGATTGCGCGCCGCCTGTTCGTTCTGGCCACGTGCCTGGATCCAGTTGCCGAACCTGGTGCGCGCCAGCAGGAAGGTGCCCGCCAGCCCGATTGCCAGGAACCACAGCATCGACATACGAAAGCCGGCAAGCAGCGGACCGGCCATTATGGCCTTGAACCCAGGCGGAATGGCGACCGTCATCGGAAAGCCGCCGGTCAGCGCGATCAGTATGCCGCGCCAGATCAGCATGGTGCCGAGCGTCACGACGAAGGAATGGATGCGGAACCTGACCACGATCATGCCGTTGGCCCAGCCAAGCGCGGCTCCGACGGCCACCGCGACCGGCGCGGCGACGATCGGTGGCAGGCCGAAGTCGCGCATCAGCACCACGCAGACGAACGAGGTGAGTCCGAGCACCGCGCCCACCGACAAGTCGAAGTGACCGCCGATCATCAGCAGCGTGACGCCGACGCTGACGATACCGAGTTCGGCCGCGACGGCCATGATGCTGATGTAGGACAGCCTGGTGGGGAAAAGCTGCGGGCTGAGCGCGGTGAAGACCAGGAACAGGATGACGACGGCCGCGATCGACGTCGCCTCCGGCCGCAGCATCAGCCGTCTCAGCGCCTCGCCGGCGACCACACGGGAGGAAGGCTTGTTGGCCGCATTCGGCCCGGGCTGTTCGTTCATGCCGTCACCCCGATACAAGAGTGGCCACGAAGATGGCGAACGGGCGGCTTGGCCGCCCGTCCTGGACGCGTGCTAGGTTTTTGCTGTCGTCCAAAAACCACTGATGGACTTTTGGGCGGCGTGCATCAGCGATAGCCCTGCTTCACCAATGCCGAGACGCGCTCCACATTGTCCTTGTCGACGACCGTCGGACCGGTCAGGAAGTAGTTACCTTCGATCAGGCCGTATTTCAGGTAGTGGGTCAGGAGCAGCACAGGCATGTAGCCGCGCCAGAACTGCTGCTGGTCGATGGTGAACGCCTGCCGGCCATCCTTTATCGCATCGAGCGATTGCGCGACGATGTCGTAGCCGGTGAGCACCAGGTCGTCCCGGCCGCTGTCTGCCTTGGCGGAGAGGAAACCGTCGATCACGTCGCATGTGCTCGTGGCCGCGGCCGTATCGGGGTGCACGCGCAGGTAATTTGACAGCGCTTCCGCCTGCTGGCCCGGATCCATGGTCAGTTCGAGGAAGTCGGCCTCGATGCCGGCCTTCTTGAGCTCATCGATCTGCGACGTCGCCCTGAGCTGGCAGCTCGCGTCGCCCGGCTGTTGATTGGCGACCACGACGCGGCCCTTGACGCCCATCGAGACCAGTCGCTGCGCCGTCAACTTGCCCGCCGCCGCTTCATCCGATCCGGTGCGGAACAGGAAGAAATCGTTGGGATCGCGCACTTGCGAACCGGACGGCGGCGCGGCGGCGCTGCCGAAGGCAATGCCGGCTTCCTTGGCGCGCGCGGCGACATCGGCATAGGAAGAATCCTCGGCGAAGGCGCAGATGGCGATGCCGTTGGCCTGGGCGGCGATCGCCTCCTCGATCTTCTGCACCTGGTTTGGAATGGTAAGCTGATCCGGGAAAATATAGGTGACCTTCACGCCGAGGTTTTTGCCGGCCTCCTCGGCGCCGCGTGCCAGATAGCCATGAAAGCCCGTCGGTGCGGCACAGCCGACAAAGTAGATCGAGATATCCTTGTCCTGCGCCATGGCCGCTGCGCCGAAGACCGGCAGCAAGGCCACCGCCGAAATGGCGACAACCCGGCTGACGTGGAAGCCAATTTTCGATAGCCCATTTTTCATGCTCATGCCGATTTCCCCTATGCTTGTTGTTAAGGTCGACCCAAGCGACTTGCGCATCTGGAAGCTAATCGGCAGCCGGTTCGTCAAACAGACCCATTTCGTATCGATTGACGGGAACCATTCGTGCCGAAACCTCGCCGGCAAACATTGGTCAAGCGCGCACCATCGGCGGCCGCACCGACACAATCCGACTGTTTGAATGTGTGGCGGCGGCTACCTGGACTTGATGACGCTGTCGGTATTGGCCAGCAGCTTGCGCACCGCATTGCGCGCCGCGTCCGGCCGCTGCAGGCGGATGCTCTTCTCGATTGCCTCATGCAGCCTCTGCGCATGCTGCAAATCGTCGAGTTCCCGCGTGGTATAAGCAAATAGATGATCGAATGCCGATTCGATCAGCACGCCGAGCGGCACCAGCAGATCGTTGCCCGAGGCGCGCAGGATGGCGAGGTGAAACCGCGTGTCGGCGCGCGTCCGCTCCTGCAGGTTGGTCGCCTCGCCCATCTCGCGGCAGGCCTGGCTGATCTCGGCCATCTGCTCGTCGGTGCGTCGCATGGCGGCAAAGGCGCTGGCCTCCGGCTCGATGATGTGGCGGAATTCCTGCACGGTCCTGAGGAACACCTCGCGGTCCGGCGAGGTCGCATACCAGGCCAGCACGTCGCGATCGAGCAGGTTCCAGCGTTCCTTCGGCTCGACCCAGCTGCCGATTTTGGGACGTGACGACAGCAGGCTCTTCGCCATCAGCATTTTTATGGCTTCGCGCACCGCCGAGCGGCTGACGTCGAAGGTCTCTGACCATTTGGCTTCGTTGGGCAGGATGGTTCCCGGCGGATAATCGCCGCGCACGATCCTCAGCCCGATCTCGTTGGCCAGCGACGCATGCACGCTCGATCCCGGCATGCGCGCCGCATCGGCCCGGCGAATACCGCTCGTGCGTTCGGCGAACGCCTCGGCCGCTGTCTTTCCCTTATTCGGCTTCGCGTCCTGCATAGCTCCACAAAGTCCGGATTTGGAGGCGTGTCAAGGAGATGAAATCGACGGCAATATCTCAGCTTGATTTTCCGCCTCCGTCCCCTCGCCGACACCGCGCTTTGCCAAGCGTTCACGCCGGGGAGGCACGAACGGTTTCTCTTTGTTCCGGCTGAATTCCTCGATCAGGAAATCAAGGAAGACGCGGATTTTCGGGGCAAGATGCTGGCGTGCCGGATAGACCGCGTAGAGCGTGGTTTCGACCTTGTCCCAATCATCCAGAGCCGATTGCAGCCGGCCTGCTTTAAGGTCGCTCTCGACATAGGGATAAGGGATCAGGCTGACGCCGAAGCCGGCGCGCAGCGCATCGCGCACGGCAAGGCTTGACGAGACCGTATATCGTCCGTCGATGGCGATCCGCTCGGCGCGGCCGTCCTTGCGGAATTCCCATATGTCCGCATGCCCCGAGAGGCTGAACCGGATGCAATTGGCCGTCTTCAAATCGGCAGGCGTTTTGGGCCGGCCATGCTCCTCGAAGTAGGACGGAGCTGCGCAAAGCACGTGCGGCATGACCGCAAGCTTTCTGGCGACCAGACTGGAATCCTCGAGATTGTCGCTGCCGCGAATGGCCAGGTCAAATCCCTCCCGCACGATATCGACGCGTCTGTCGTCAAGATGCAGATCGAGTTTCAAATCGGGATAGCGCGATAGAAACGCGGGGATCGCAGCCGAAAGCCGCGTCAACGTGACAGTCATCGGCGCGCTGACCCGCAACGTGCCGCTCGGCGCCGTCTTGATCGGGCCGAGCACCTGGTCGGCCCTCGCCAGCGCATCGAGCCCCTGCGTGACATGCTCCAGGTAGATCCTGCCCTCTTCGGTCAGCGCCATGCGCCGCGTTGTCCGGTTGATGAGCCGCACCCCCAGATGCGCCTCCAGCTCGGCGATGTTCTTGCTGATAGCGGGAGGCGAGAGACCGAGCCGCCGTCCGGCTTCGGCAAAGCTGTTCAGTTCCGCCACATGGCGGAAAACCTGCAACGCCGTCAGGCGATCCATCGCACCATTCTCTTCCAGTAAATAATGTCTTGCAATTGTTGCATATTATCGCTCCTTGGTAAATTATCTATCTGCTTCCCGAACGACTTTCTCAGTTTCGGAATGACATGATGACCAACCCCGCAATCTCCCTTATCGAGCGGCGCATGTCGGCCAACCGGTTCGATGCCTCGCACGAATTGACGGATGCCGAGATCGAGGAGCTGGCACGTCTCGCAACGCGCGCGCCAAGCGCCTACAACCTTCAGAATTGGCGGTTCATCGCAGTGCGGACGCCGGAAGCAAAGGCACGATTGCGCAGCCTCGCCCATGGCCAGGCCAAGGTGCAGGAGGCCGCCGTCACCTTCATCATCTGCGGCGTACTGCCCGATCACGCTGCCCTCGATGCAAGGCTGCGTCCTTTCGTCGAAGCCGGCTTCATGCCGGCGGATATGGCTTCGGGCTGGCGGGAGGGCGCCCGCGCCCAATATGCCGATCCTCTAGCAGCCCGCGACGAAGCCGTGCGCTCGGCAACGCTTGGCGCCGCAACGCTGATTTTCGCGGCCGAAGCGCTGGGGCTCGTCTCCGGTCCGATGGCAGGCTTCGATGCCGAAGGCGTGGCCCGCGAGTTTGGCCTTGCGCGCAATGAAATGCCGGTGATGCTCATCGCGGTCGGCCGCGCCGCGCCCGGCAACTGGCCGCAAAAGCCGCGCCGCCCTCTTGCCGAAGTTCTGGAAATCTTATGAAGACGCACCGTTCCGATCTGCTGCTTACAGCCATCGCACCCGCAATATGGGGCAGCACCTATATCGTCACCACGCAGTCCCTGCCGAACTTTTCGCCGATGACGGTCGCAATGCTGCGTGCCCTGCCCGCCGGATTGCTGCTGCTGGCGATCGTTCGGCAACTGCCAACGGGCATATGGTGGCTGCGCAGTTTCGTCCTCGGAGCCCTCAACATCTCGATCTTCCTGAGCATGTTGTTTGTCGCCGCCTACCGGCTTCCGGGCGGGGTCGCGGCGACCGTGCTGTCGGTCCAGCCATTGATGGTGATTTTCCTCGCTGCTGCCCTGCTTGCCAGCCCTGTCCGCCGGTTGACGATCGTCGCCGCCCTTGTCGGGATCGCCGGCGTTGCATTGCTGGTGCTGACCCCGAACGCGACGCTCGATGCGGCCGGCGTTGCCGCCGGCCTCGCCGGGGCGGCCTCAATGGCCTTCGGAAGCGTGTTGAGCCGCAAGTGGCAGCCGCCAGCATCGCTGCTCGCCTTTACGGCATGGCAACTGACTGCCGGTGGTCTCCTTCTCGTTCCGGTGGTCCTGCTTTTCGAACCACCCATCCCGTTCCCGACCGCGGCCAACCTGCTTGGACTGGCGTGGCTCGGCCTGATCAGTGCGGCGCTGACTTATGTCCTCTGGTTCCGGGGCATTGCGCGACTGGAATCCGCAGTGGTGTCATCGCTGCTTTTCCTCAGCCCGGTGACCGCCGTGCTGCTTGGATGGGTATTCCTGGATCAGACACTGACCTTGCCTCAAATCGCCGGCGTCGTTTTCGTCATCGGCAGCATCTGGCTGGCTCAACGGCCTAGCCGCAACGAGGCATGATGCATGTCGCGCACAAGTGTGCAGCGGTTTTGCGATAACGACATGCATCAAAACAAGAACCGAAAGCGCGTCGCATGAGGCCGGTCGAACGCGCGCGTTTTAGGCCGCCGACTTGTGTCGGCGGATTGTTCGGCACTATGGTCAAGCGGCGGAGGGTCTGCCGATGCCACAACGCCCTTATGATGAGCGCCTGCTCCGACAGGCGTTCGAAGTCGCACGCAAGGCCCGCGATGCCGGCGAGCATCCCTTTGGTTCGCTGCTCGCCGACAAAGACGGCAATGTGTTGCGCGAGCAGCCCAACGCTTACAAAGCCCACGGGGGCGACCGCACCGCTCATGCCGAAAGGCTGCTGGCCTCGTGGGCGGGGATGAATGTCAGTCTCGAAAAGCTGACCTCCTGCACACTCTACACGTCGGCCGAACCTTGCGCGATGTGCTCCGGGACAATCTATTGGGCGGGCATCGAACGGGTCGTCTTTGGGCAGAGCGAACACGACCTCAAGCGGGTGACGGGTGCACATGTCGAAAATCCCACACTCGACCTGCCCTGCAGGATCGTCTTCGAAGCCGGGCAGCGTCCGACTGAAGTCGTCGGCCCGCTGCTTGCCGATGAAGCGGCGCAACTCCAGGCCGAATTCTGGAAGGACAAGTAGGGTCAGGACTCGTTGATTCAGAGGCAGAAGCGACTGCCGAGGTGGACTACGACCTAGCGTCCGGACCCACAAGGGAGATGGCGTTGGCAGCGGTTTTCGTGATTCACGGTCTCCAAAGGGAGACCAATGACGAATCGCGATACTGGCTATGCGAGCCCGCCGATCATTCACAACGCCTTCCTCATCCGCAACAGTGGCACGCCCGCTCCGCCTCTGTTGTCGACGACTTCTTCAACCGCCTCAAAGCCGCAGGCCCGATAGAGCGGTTCGCCGGCCCTCGTTCCCATAAGCTCGACACTTGTGAAGCCCTCGCCGCGGGCAGCGTCCTCGCACAGCGTGAGGATTAGACGCCCCACGCCTCGGCGGATGAAGCTGGGATGCGTATACATGGCACGCACGCGCGCAGCGTCTTTCGTCGGGTCAAGCAGAGCTGCATCGCGCCCGGGTGAACGGTCGCCGCCGTAGAGGGTTGCGCGCCGACTCCATCCGCCGCAACCGGCCAAGACGCCATTCTGCTCCACAATGAAATATGTTCCATCATCAACGAGTTGCGTATCGAGCCCCATGATTGCTCGGCTCGAAGCGATCTGCTCCTCGGTGAGGAACGGCTTCTGAAGCTCGCCGATGGCTGCATTCATCAGCACAGCCAGCGTCGGCATATCGGCACGTGTCGCCAACCGATGGTCCAGGCTGATCCTCGGCATTCTTCCGCAGGTCCAGTGCAATCCGCTTTGAAGTTAGCACAAGATCGTCATGATGATGGGACAAACCTAAGGCACGGCCGGGGATAGTGTCTCAGTTTGAAATTTAGGCCTTTGCCAAAAGGTCGCGCAAACTTGCTCGCTCAGCATCGTTCAGTTGACCGATGGCCAGCCGCTGATTCCGTATATAGTCGGGAGGAACGAAGAATTCCGAGCACCAAATAAGGCGCTTAACGTTGCCGCCATTTAGTCCGAAAGCAGTCGGCTTGTGTAGCCCAATTTCGGTTGCGCGGGCCTTGGTTGCGATCGGGAAGTGGAGCCTTTTCCCTATCTTTTGCAAATCGGTGCCATAGCAAACTAGCACACTGCCAAATCGTGTGTTCGTTTGAGGGTCCTCGTGGATATCGCTCCCAAGGACAAGTGAAGGACGCGACCACGGCCCAGGTTGACCTGGTCGCTCACGAATAGGAAATCTGCACCAAACAATGTTGCCTGGGTCTGGCAGCGTGTCGATTTGAAGGAACGTCCACCCCATAAGGGGTGGCTATCACAAGCGCTTAGAGGAAACTACTCTGCTGCGCGCAATGAGTGCATCCGCTTCTGGATCAGACGCAGCTAACTCCGCATCGGTGAGCGCGCTGTAATCAGCGTAATACTCGCCAATCCGGTAAACCTCAGGAGCGGGTTCACCTCTGGGGCTGATGACCGGCTGACTCGGACTGCGCGATGCGCGTCCCCAACTCGCGACCGAGTGGAGGATGCGTTCTAAAACGGCAACCATCGCATGCTCCCTAGGGGCTTTGTTCCTTTTAGGCCACGGCGGTTAATGCGCCATCACCTTGCTGTGGTCTAGCCACCCAGCCCAACTCACCCGCGCCCCTGTAGTTCCAAACATTGGCATGAAGGTGACGGGAGCGCTAGAGCCTAGATAGGTCAACGATGCCGACTTAGCAAGATAGTCCGGTTAGGCGATTCGCTTCTGATACGGCCCATGCTTGCCCGGCTTAGGCGCAACGGCGTCCATCATCCCGCAAAGATCGTCCATTCCGGCAGGCCAGAAGAGCGACATCGCCTCCACAGCGGACTTGATCAAGGATTTTGCCCGAGGTGCCATGGTGCTCGCCGACAAGGGCTACGATGCCAACCCATTGCGCACCGCCATCGCGTCAGCTGCGCCCGTCAGCTCGTCTTGACGTATTTCCGCCAGCTGTGCTCCGGCCGGAAGCCGAGCATGTCGCGCGCCTTGCGGTTGGAGAGCAGCGTCTCGTATTCGCCAAGTTCACCTTTGACCGGCACATCGGGATAAAACCGCTTCAGCAGTTCGGCTGTCGGCAGGTCGGACGAGGTGTCGTCGTTGGCGGCGTTGAACACTTGGTAGCCGAGCCCGTCCTTCTCGATGGCGCGCAGCGTGATCTGGCCGAGATCGCGCGCGTCGATATAGCTCCAGGCGATGCGCTTGCGGAAACCTGGATCGGCGAACCATTTCGGAAACAGCGAATATTCATGCGGCTCGATGACGTTGCCGATGCGCAAGGCGTAGATGTCGCTGCCATCGCGTTGTGCAAACGCCCGCGCGGTCTTCTCGTTGACGACCTTGGACAGTGCGTAGCTGTCCATCGGGTCGACGTCGTACGCCTCGTCGAGCGGGAAATGGGTGGGATCGCGCGGTTCGTTGGCGAAGACCAGGCCGTAGGTCGTTTCGCTGGAGGCGATCACCACCTTGCGGATGCCGAGCTTCACCGCAGCCTCGATGACGTTGTAGGTGCCGAGCGCGTTGATGCGGAACACCTCGTTGTCGGGCGTGATCATGATGCGCGGGATCGCCGCGAAATGCACCACGGCATCGACCGGCTGCGTACGCAGCGACGGGTCGAATTCATGCAGGCCCATATAGCTCGACAGCGCATTGAACACCTGCCCGCTGTCGGTGATGTCGGTGATCAGCGTGCGCACCTTGGGATTGTCGAGCGGCTTGGTGTCGATGTTGAGCACCTGGCAGCCCTGCTCGACCAGATACTGCACGACGTGGCGCCCGGCCTTGCCGCTGCCGCCGGTGAACATGATCCGCTTCGTCATTTTGCTCTCCACATTCCCTAAGATTCATGTGTATTGTCAGACAATATCGAACTCTGCAATCGCCTGCCACGGCGAGCGGCAAAAACCCGCTTCAACAATTCGCCGGCAAGCTGCAGCGCCGTCATCCATCATTGCAAATAGGACGAAATGACATGAACACTACCGCCGCGAGCGAAAAGATCGGCTTCATCGGGCTTGGCCTGATGGGGCACGGGATCGCGAAGAACATCGTCGACAAGGGCTATCCGCTGACGTTTCTCGGCCGCAAGAACCGCGCGCCGGCGGAAGACCTGCTCGGCCGCGGCGCCAGGGAAGCGGAGACCTCGCGCGACGTCGCGGCGGCATCGACGGTTGTCTTCATCTGCGTCACCGGCTCGCGCGAGGTCGAAGCCATCATCCGCGGCCCAGGCGGTCTCAAGGAAGGCCTGAAGCCGGGATCGGTTGTCGTCGATTGCTCGACATCGGATCCTGTCTCGACGGTGGCGCTGGCCGCCGAACTCAAGGGGCTCGGCGTCGATTATGTCGATGCCCCGCTCAGCCGCACCCCGAAGGAGGCTTGGGAAGGCACGCTCGACGCCATGGTCGGCGCGCCCGATGCGGTTTTTGCCCGGCTGAAGCCGGTGCTCGAAACCTGGGCCGGGCGCATCGTCCATATCGGCGATACCGGCGACGGCCATCGCATGAAGCTGCTCAACAATTTCATCTCGCTCGGCTACGCCGCGATCTATTCCGAGGCGCTGGCGCTGGCGCAGAAGGTTGGCATCTCGCCGCCGCGCTTCGACAGCGTCATCCGCAACGGCCGCATGGATTGCGGCTTCTACCAGACCTTCATGCGCTGGACGCTGGAAGGCGACCGCGACGCGCACAAATTCACCATCGCCAACGCCTTCAAGGATCTCACCTATCTCGAATCGATGGCGGGTGCTGCCGGCATCGCCAACCCGCTCGGCAACGCCACCAAGAACGCCTTCGCCGGCGCCTTCGCCACCGGCCCCGCCGATCAGTACGTGCCGATGCTGGCGACGCACGTCGGCAAGGTCAACGGCGTCGACCTGATGCCGACCAGGGATGGCAAGAAGCAGACGATCTGAGAACGTTGGAGTTAACGCCTGGGAGTGTCGCAACTGCAAACGTTCGCTGCCGACCAGCTACATCCGCCAATCTCCGACGCTGGCGATTAGCATATGACACCACACCTTCGTCATCCCAGGGCGGAGCAGGAGCGAAGCGACGTCGCGCAGACCCTGGGATGACGAAGGGAGGGTTTCGGCTAGACTAATCTCTAAATTTGCGATTTGCGACTAACGGGAATGATCGACCTTGGTTGCTGGTTGACCCGACTTACACGCAGTTGGCCGAGAAACGATCGAATCAGCGCCGAAACCGGCCGATAACGTCGGTATTGGCGAGAAGTCTGTGCACCAAAGCACGCGCACTTCCGATCGGAGGAAGCCAAAAACAAAAAAACCGCCTCGGCGGGCGGGTCGTTGGAGCCAATTGGCACCATACTCAAATTAGTAGCATAGCTGCCAGCACAAAGCAAGAACAAAATAGCTGCGAAGGCAAAAAAGTCCGAATTCCTGTCCCACCCGAGGTCGCCGCCCTCATTGCCTAGCGTTGATGATCAGCGACAGCCGAAATGGCATCCAATCTCCCCCTCTGTTGCGCTGGGCAATCGCATTTGGATTCTTACGAAGATGGACCCCCACCCTAACCCTCCCCACAAGGGGGAGGGAACGCTGCCGCGCGCCCTTACTTCCCCTTTTGGCGCCGAAAGGCAGGCAATTTGCCGAGGTCAGCGCCAACGGAAGTCTCCCTCCCCCTTGTGGGGAGGGGTTAGGGGTGGGGGTACGTCGTAGAGCGAAAGCCTCGGCTTGCTATCTGCGATGGCCCCCTCGTGGGCGAGATGTCCGGCAGGACAGAGGGGGCGCGAAGGAATGCGAGTTTTGCAATCGTTCTGAGCAACGCCGCCCTGTGCAACCATCACCGCCGCGACCGGCCGATAACGTCGTCGGTGTTGGCGAGAAGCCTGTGCACCGCGGCACGGGCTGCAGCGGGCCGCTGCAGGCGGATGTTCTTCTCGATCGCCTCGTGCAGTGCCTGCGCCCGCCGCTGATCGCTGGTCTCGCGGGTGACGAACTGGAACAAATGGTCGAGCGCCGATTCAATCAGCACGCCGAGCGGCACCAGCAGATCGTTGCCCGAGGCGCGCAGGATGGCGAGGTGGAACCGCGTGTCGGCGCGCGTCCGCTCCTGCAGGTTGGTCGCCTCACCCATCTCGCGGCAAGCCTGGCTGATCTCGGCCATCTGCTCGTCGGTGCGCCGCATGGCGGCAAAGGCGCTTGCCTCCGGCTCGATGATGTGGCGGAATTCCTGCACGGTTCTGAGGAACACCTCGCGGTCCGGCGAGGTCGCGTACCAGGCCAGCACGTCGCGATCGAGCAGGTTCCAGCGTTCCTTCGGCTCGACCCAGCTGCCGATCTTCGGGCGTGACGCCAAAAGGCTCTTGGCCATCAGCATCTTGATCGCCTCGCGCACCGCCGAGCGGCTGACGTCGAAGGTCTCCGACCATTTGGCTTCGTTGGGCAGGATGGTTCCCGGCGGATAGTCGCCGCGCACGATCCTCAGCCCGATTTCGTTGGCGAGCGAGGCGTGCACACTCGAGCCGGGAAAGTGTGCGGCGTCGGCGCGCCGAACGCCGGCCGGCCGCCCAGGCTCTGCCTTCAACTTGGCGGGTCGCTTTTTTGATGTCGCGTCCGGCATTCGTATTCCCCGGCAGCTTCTTGTCGAAAGCCTGAATTCAGGGCACGACAAAGCAGCGGCCTACGCTCCAAAGCAGCGTCGCCTCGTGCGTTTTGTATGGACAGTGCGAACGGGGCGCCCGACGCAGCGCGCCCCGAAATTGCCGACCTACTTCTGGATGCAGGTGTCGACCGTGTCCTTGGTGCATTCGTCGAGGCCGGTGAACACCGGATCGGCGACCGGCTTGCCGTCGACCAGGTCGATCATCACCGAGGGCGCCTTGTAGCCCATCTCGAACGGCCGCTGGCCAACCAGCGCGGTCACCAGTCCGTCACGGGCAATCGCCACCTCGTCGCCGATCGTGTCGGCGGCGCCGATGACGAAGGCGTTGCTGGCGATCTTGTCGGCCATCGGCTTGAACAGGTCGCGGTAGGGCTGCGGAGCGCCGAACAGCGGCCAGCCGCCCATGATGCCGAAGGCGTCGAGATCGGGATTGGCGGCGAGGATGTCGGTCATCGCCTGCACGCCCTTGGCGCCGTCGTCATTGGTGAACACCGGGCAGCCGGCAACTTCCGTCCAGCCGCCTTCGCCCGCCAGCGCCGCGAGGCCGTCCTTGCCCGACAGCGCGTCACGCATGCCCTGCGCGCGGCGCAGGATGTTGTCGGCGGCCGGATTGCCTTCGATGGTGCAGATTTTGCCGCCATTCGGCTTGGCCTTCTTGATGTATTCGCCGATCTTGTGACCCATCAGGTAATTGTCGGTGCCGAGATAGGTCTTGCGCAGCGCCGCATCTTCCTTGCTGAGGTCGGCGTCGAGGGTCATGATCGGGATCGACGGATTGGCGCTTTTGATCGTCTGCGCGATCAGCGGCGCGTTCGACGGCGAAATCGCCATCGCCACCGTGTCGGGCTTGCTCAGCATGTCCTGGACGATCTGGGCTTCACCGGCCTCATCCGAGGTCGATGCCGGTCCGGTGTAGAAGCACTCATATTCCGAGCTGGCGTTTTCCTTGTTCCATTTCTCGCAACCCTGGTGGATGGCCTCGAAGAATGGATTGTCGAGACCCTTCACGACGATGACGAGCTGTTTCTTGGCCATGGCCGGCCCGGCACCCAGCGCCATGACGGCGGCGGCAGCGAGCAATAGTGATTTCCTCATGTCAGTCCTCCCTTTGAAACAAACGGACACGGCGTGCCCGCCACACACAGATCGACCCGGAGCAAGATGACAGAGGACGTCGCACTCGTGTCGCCAAGCCAGGTCGATAAGCATTTTCATATTCAGTCTCAGACCGGCACCGACAGATATCGCTGGTTGCCAAATCCCTGACCGACAAACCCTCACCGATTCCTTCCGGCAACCCGGTGGCTCGGCGCAAGCTCCTCCGACACTTAGCTAATATCGCCTTGTCACCGACGTCAATGCTATTTGTCCTACAAAACTGATTTTTCGAAAGAAGCCGTGGTTGACGCCAAGGAGGCTTATGCGTAAATGGGCAAAATCGCTGCTTCCGGGAGGAACTGGGGAGAGCGAATGGCCGCGGCAGAACCGCAGGCCGCAAAGCACGGGGAGGCAAGAAGGCTGGTGGCGGTTCTCGAACTCACCAACATCTCGAAGCATTTTGGCGCCATCCAGGCGGTCAACGACGTTTCGTTGTCGATCGAGGCCGGACAGGTTGTCGGCCTGATGGGCGACAACGGCGCCGGCAAGTCGACGCTGGTCAAGATGATCGCCGGCAATTTCCCGCCGAGCCATGGCACGATGCAGATGGACGGCAAGGAGCTGATCCTGCACAAGCCGGTCGAGGCGCGCCAGCACGGCATCGAAATCGTCCATCAGGACCTGGCACTGTGCAACAATCTGACGGCCGCCGCCAACGTCTATCTCGGCCGTGAATTGCGCCGCGGCCTCGGGCCGCTTCGCATCCTCGACTATGCCGCGATGTACAAGCGCGCCGGCCAGATATTCGCCGAGCTGAAATCCGAAACGCGCCCGCGCGACCTGGTCAAGCAAATGTCGGGCGGCCAGCGGCAGGCGGTCGCGATCGCCCGCACCATGCTTTCGCAGGCCAAGATCGTGCTGATGGACGAGCCGACGGCGGCGATCTCGGTGCGCCAGGTCGCCGAGGTATTGAACCTGATCCGCCATTTGCGCGACCAGGGCATCGCCGTCGTGCTGATCAGCCACCGCATGCCCGACGTCTTTGACGTTGCTGACCGCGTCATCGTCATGCGGCGCGGCCGCAAGGTCGCCGACAAGACGATCGCATCGAGTTCGCCGGAAGAAGTCACCGGACTCATCACCGGCGCCATCGAACAGGTATGATTGACGCCTCAACCATGAGTAAAAAGGTCGATAATGGCAGTCACCCTTGATCAGACGATCGCGCACAAGCAGCACACCTTGCTGAGCAAGGTGTTTGCCAGCCAGACCTTCTGGGTGGTGATCGCGGTCATCCTCGCCTGCCTGTTCCTGTCGGTGGCAACGGATTCCTTCGCCACGACGAAGAACCTCTACAACATCACCCGCAACGTCACCTTCGTCGCCATCGTGGCGCTCGGCATGACCTTCGTCATCATCACAGGCGGTATCGACCTGTCGGTCGGCTCGGTGCTTTGCCTGTGCTCGATGGTGCTGGCCGTGACCATGCATGCCGGCTACGGCATTGAGATCGGCATTGGCGCTGCGATCGCCACAGCGCTGATCATCGGCGCCTTCAATGGGGTTCTGATCGCCTATCTCGGCTTTCCGCCTTTCGTGGTGACGCTCGGCATGCTGTCGATTGCGCGCAGCCTAGCCATGGTCGCCTCCAACAACACCGTCGTCTTCCAGTTCGGACCGGATCACGACAAGCTGCTGGCGCTGGGCGGCGGCGCCTGGGTGTTCGGCATCGCCAATCCGGTGCTTTACATGATCGTGCTGGCGTTGATCACCGGCTTTGTGCTGCGCTGGACGAAATTCGGCCGGCACATCTTCGCCATCGGCGGCAACGAGCATGCGGCAACGCTGACCGGCGTTCCGGTGCGCCAGATCAAGGTCGTCGTCTACATGATCTCGGCAATGGCGGCTGGCCTTGCCGGCATCATCCAGACCGGCTGGCTGGGCGCGGTCACCACCAATCTCGGCAACGGCATGGAGCTTCAGGTGATCGCCGCCACCGTCATCGGCGGCGCCAACCTGGCCGGCGGCATGGGCACCGCCTTCGGCGCGGTCGTCGGCGCCGCGCTGATCGAGGTCATCCGCAACAGCCTCGGCCTGCTCGGCATCAATGCCTTCTGGCAAGGCGTGTTCATCGGCGGCGCCATCCTGCTCGCCGTGCTGTTCGACCGCATCCGCAATTTCAGGCGCAACGACTGACGTTCAAGCGCAGCCTCCCCCTTCTCCCCTTGTGGGAGAAGATGTCGCCGAAGGCGACGGATGAGGGGTGCTCCAGTTTGCCATCGCCTCATTTCTTCCAACACCCCTCAACCGTCTCGGCGCTAGCGCGCCGATCCACCTTCTCCCACAGGGGGAGAAGGGGACGCGCTCCTATCGCCGGGTCTGATAATCCGCCGGTGCGGCGCATGGCCGGCGCCCGGACGTGCACATCCGTCTTGACGCAAGCCCGAACTGCGCCGCACAATCGCTCGCAGCAGGCGAAGGGAGGCCAGTCGCCTGCGGGAGGATATACCCATGACGGAAGCGATCAGGCTCTACTGGGGCCGGTTCGGACATGTTTCTGTCCTGAACGTCGCCAGCGACTTCGTCACCCACGCCCATGTCGAGGCGCATATCATCATCTGGCTGGAAGGCACCGCCGGCGAGATGACCATCGGCCGCGAGACGGTGCGGCTTGGACCGGGCACCGCCGCCGGCATCAATTCCTTCCAGCCGCACAGCCACGCTCTGTCCCGCGACGGCACGCCCGGCCTGTTCCTCGCCTTTTACATCGATCCGGACTGGGCTCGAAGGCGCCGCGAGCTGCCTTCCGCCGCGCCGCTGTTCTCCGCCCCGGCAATCACGCTCGAGCCTTGGCTGCACAAGGCAGCGGCCAACCTCCTCGACCATCTCAGCGACAATGAGAGCATCGACGACATCGCCAATTACGAGATCGAGCGCTTCATCGACAGCGTGCTCGATGCCGCCGATGCCTCCGCACCGCAGACGGTGCGCACCCGCATCAACACCATGCAGGATTTCCGCGTCCGCAAGGCGATCCAGCTGATGAAAGCCAATGTCTGCGAGCGCATCTGCTTCGACGACGTGGCGCGCAGCGTCGGCCTGTCGCGGCCGCATTTCTTCGCACTGTTCAAGGAACAGACCAATCTGACGCCCAACGTCTATTGGAACACGCTGCGCATGGAGGAAGCCGTGCGGCAGTTGCAGTGGTCGCAGGAGCCGCTGATCTCGGTCGCCTGCAATCTCGGCTTCACCACGCAAGGCAATTTCTCGCGCTTCTTCCGCGACCATGTCGGCGTCCCGCCGACGCTTTACCGCGAAGCGGCGCGGGCGATCAGCTGAGCGCCTGTTTTTCAGACTATTTGATAGGCGTTCAAGACGCATTGATAAGCGCCGCCGAGCCTGCCGCCCTACCCTCCCAGGCAGCTGATTTGCGAGGGAACGTTCAAATGGCGAAAGTCACCATCTCCAGCGTCATCGACGCGCCGGTCGAAAAGGTCTGGGCGCGCATACGCGACTTCAACGGCCTGCCGACCTGGCACCCGCGCATGGTCGAAAGCCATATCGAGGACGGCAAGGATGCCGGCACGATCGGCTGCGTGCGCAATTTCCAGCTCGCCAGCGGCGCCCGCCTGCGCGAAAAGCTGCTCGATTTCTCCGACGAGAACTTCCTCGTCAGCTACGCCATCCTGGAGACGCCGCAGCCGCTCACCAACCACAAGGCGACGTTGCAGTTGCGGCGGGTGACCGACGGCGACCGCACCTATGCCGAATGGACCGCCAGCTTCGACGCCGTTCCCGAGGAAGCCGATAAATTGGCCGAAGGCATGGGCGCCAACGTCTTCCAGGGCGGGTTCAACGCCCTGAAGGCCCATTTTGCCGGCCAGAGCCAGGCGTAAAGGGAGCGTTCCATGGCGCTTGCACTGCAGAGTTTCGCGACGGTGAAGGATGCCAGCGCGGCGCTGAAAGCCGCCGGCACCCGCTACCTCGGTGGCGGCACGTTGGTGGTGCGCGCCGCCAATGAAGGCGACGTGTCGATCTCCGGTTTCGTCAGGTCGACCGAACCGGCGCTGTCGGTCATCCACATTTCCGGCGGCGAGGTCCGCATCGGCGCTTCGGTGACCATGGCGGCGATCGCCCGCCATCCGGATCTCGCCCCGCTGGCCCACGCCGCGCGCGCCGTCGGCGGCCCGGCGATCCGCAACATGGCAACGGTCGGCGGCAATCTCTTCGCGCCAGCGCCTTACGGCGATTTCACCGTTGCGCTGCTGGCCTTGGACGCAACCGTCAACATCGGCGACGGCGAACTCCCGATCGAAACCTTCCTGGCGAAACGCGAAAGCAACCACGCCATCGTCACCGCGGTCGGCTTCACGCTTCCGAAGGAAGGCGGCTTTCGCTTCCTGAAAGTGTCGAGGGTCAAGCCAAAGGGCATTTCGGTGCTGAGCATCGCGACCGTGCTGGAGCACGCACCGGACGGCACCGTGTCGTCAGCGCGGATCGCGCTCGGCTGCATGGCTGACCGGCCGATCCGTGCCAGGGCGGCGGAGAAGGCCCTGATTGGCCGGGAACTCACGAGCGAGGGCATCGCACCGGCACTGGCTGTTGCCCGCGACGGCACTTCGCCGCGAACCGATCCGATCGCCAGTGCCTGGTATCGCAACGAAGTCCTGCCGATCCATCTCGGCCGGCTGCTGCTCGCCTGAAAGACCGTGGCGCATATGTCCGCCTGGCTGCGGCGCAAGGAGTAGAAAGATGGCAAAGGTCCCGATTCAGTTCACGCTCAATGGTGCGGAGAAAGCCGAATTCATCGACAGCGGCACGACGCTGCTTCATGCGCTGCGCGACAAGATCGGCGACACCTCGCCGAAGGGCGGCTGCCACCAAGGCACCTGCGGCGCCTGCTCGGTCATCATCGACGGCGAGCTCAGGCTGTCTTGCCTGACGCTGGCCGAGACCTGCAACGGCGCAACCGTCACCACCACCTCGGGACTGGCGGAAGGCGGCGTGCTGCATCCGCTGCAACGCGCTTTCCTCGACGCCTTCGCGACCCAATGCGGTTTCTGCACGCCGGGCATGATCATGGCCGCCAAGGTGCTGCTCGACCAAACCCCGAACCCCAGCCGCGAGGATGTGGTCGAGGCACTGTCCGGCAATATCTGCCGCTGCACCGGTTACGAGCCGATCATCCAGGCAGTTCTGACCGCCGCGCGCTCCAATTCGCAGAACGCGGCTTGAGGGGAGTTAAGAAAATGGAACTCCGCAAGAGCTATTTCGCCGACCAGCGCAAGGACGATCTGCACGAGATCGGCCAGCCGCGGCCGCGTTCGGATTCGCCCGGCCATGTCACCGGCAAGACCGCCTATTTCGCCGACCGCAATTTTCCCGGCATGCTGCACCTGAAGATGGTGCGCAGCCCGCATCATCACGCCCGCATCCGCAGCATCGATACGTCAGAGGCGGAAAAGCACCCCGGCGTCGTCAAGGTGCTGACCGCCAAGGATGTGCCGCACAATGTCTACACCATCCTGATCCTGATCCAGATCGGGCCGGAGGACGAGACGGTGCTGGCCGACGGCAAGGTGCGCTGGAAGGGCGAGGCCGTGGTGGCGGTGCTGGCCGAGACCGAGCGCGCCGCGCAGGAAGCCGCCGCCAAGGTCAAGGTCGATTACGAGGTGCTGCCGGCCGTCTTCGACATGGACGAAGCGCTGAAGCCCGGCGCGCCGATCGTCAATGAATATCACGGCCGGAATTATTACCTCTACGACAGCGGCGAATGCCGCAAGGTGCGCTTCGGCGATGTCGAAGCCGGCTTCGCCGAGGCCGACCACGTGCTCGAACAGACCTACCAGTCTTCACCGATCGAGCATGCGCCGACCGAGACGACAGGCTGCATCGTCGCACCCGAGGGTAACGACCGCTTCACCTGCTACACCAACACGCAGGCGATGTTCTTCACCCTCGATAACGCCTCGATCATCCTGCAGATGCCCGGCAACAAGCTGCATTTCGTCGGCGGCACTGTCGGCGGCGGCTTTGGCGGCAAGGTCGACGTCATCGTCGAGCCGATCGCCATCCTTGGCGCCAAAATAACAGGACGACCGGTCTGTTTTATCTACAGCCGCGAGGAAGAGATGCAGATTTCCTCGCCGCGCGCCGCCGAGAAAGTCGTCATCAAGGACGGCGTCATGAACGACGGCCGCATCGTCGCGCGCAAAGTGACCGGCTACACCGACGCCGGCGCCTATTCGCGCCATTCGCCCTACGGCGCGCAGAAGGGCGCCGGGCATTATCCCGGCCCGTATACGATCCAAAATGTCTGGATCGACACCTACTGCGTCTACACCAATCGCACCCCGTCCTCGGCGATGCGCGGCTTCGGCGTCACCATCGGCGATTTCGCGCTGGAGGTGCAGATGGACAAGCTCGCGCGGCTGATCGGCATGGACCCGCTCGAATTCCGCTTCATCAACGCCTATCGTGACGGCGACATCAAAGCACATCGGCAGCCGACCGAGGGTGCTGCGCTGATCGAGTGCATGCAGGAAGCCTCGCGCGCCGCCAACTGGCCGGTGGCAGAAAAATTCATGGCGATGTCGTCCTACGCGAAGGGGGTTTGAGATGGCGATCAGGCGCGGACGCGGCGTCGCCGCGATCAATTATCCGACCGGCATGAATCTCGGCGGCGACCCGACGCAGGCGCTGGTCCATTCGACGCCGACCGGCAATTTCATGGTGACGCTGTCGAGCGTCGATCTCGGCCAGGGCATGAAGCAGATCATGGCGCAGATCTGCGCCGAGACGATCGGCGTGCCGACCGACCGTGTCGTCGTCGACACGGCCGACACCGACACCGGCCCGCATTGCATGGGCACCTTCGCCTCGCGCGGCACGCACCGGGCCGGCAATGCGGTTATCCAGGCGGCCAGGGAAGCCCGCCAGGTGATGCTGGAAGTGGCGGCCGAGGAGCTGGAGGTCAATGCGTCCGACCTTGAGGCCGACGGCCAGGGCAACATCCTGGTCAAGGGCGCGCCGCAGAAATCGATCTCGATCTTCGATGTCGCGCTGTCGGCGCATTTCAAGCGCGGCCGTTCGATTTCCGGCCGCGGCATGTTTTTGATCCCCCGCTCCTATCCCGAAAAGGAAACCGGCGCGATGAAGCCGTCGACCTGCTACGCCCACGCCTGCACGGTTGCCGAGGTCGAGGTCGATGACGAGACCGGCGAGGTCACCGTGCTGACCGTGAAGAACGTCTTTGAGATCGGCCGCGCGCTGAACCCGAAAATGGTCGAGCAGCAGCTCGTCGGAGGCTCGTGGATGGGCATCAGCCATGCGCTCTACGAAACGACCGAACCCTATTATCCCAATCGCGACCATGGCGGCACCGACTTCAACCAATATCTGATGCCGGGACCGGGCGATCTCGCGCAAACCGATATCATCGTGCTGGAGAGGCCCTCGGCGGACGGGCCGTATGGCGCCAAGGGGCCGGGCGAAATGTGCGCCAACCCGCAGATCCCGGCGGTCGCCAATGCCGTCTTCGACGCCGTCGGTGTGCGCATCGATACACTGCCGATCACGCCGGAGCGCATTCTGCGGGCGCTGAAGGCGCAAGCCCCGAACTGAGTGCCGGAAATGCCCAAGAGAAGCGCCCGGACTTCAAGCGCAGAGACAGTCGCGACCTCGCCGGAGGCGGTGGCGTCCCGCCTCGCCGCCTCGCACTATCTCACCGATGAAAGCCTGGCCACCGCCATCTTCCTGGCGATCCGGCTGGGCAAGCCGCTGCTGCTCGAAGGCGCGCCCGGCGTCGGCAAGACGGAGGCGGCGAAGGCGATTGCCGAAGTGCTGGGGCGCGATCTCGTGCGGCTGCAATGCTACGAGGGCATCGACGCCGCACATGCGCTATACGAGTGGAACTACCAGCGCCAGCTGCTCGCCATCCGCCACGCCGGCGAGCACGAGATCGACATCTATGACGACCGTTTCCTGATCGCGCGGCCGCTGCTGCAGGTGCTGAAGGCGCCGGAAAAGCGCGTCCTGCTGGTCGACGAAATCGACCGTTCCGACCATGAATTCGAAGCGCTGCTGCTGGAGTTCCTGTCCGATTTCCAGATCAGCATTCCCGAGCGCGGCACCATCCGCGCGACGGCGCAGCCGATCGTCATCCTGACCTCGAACCGCACCCGTGAACTGGCGGAAGCGCTGCGGCGGCGCTGCGTCTATCACTGGATCACCTATCCCGACGCCGGGCGCGAGGCCGAGATCATCATGCTGCGCGCCGGCGACGTCGCCGAGGCCACGGCGCGCGCCGTGGCTGCCGCCGTGCGCGACATTCGCGCCCGTCCGTTGGCCAAGCCGCCAGGCATCGCCGAGGCGGTCGAATGGGCCAATGCCGCCACCATCCTCGAAAAGGGCGGCAGCCCCTGGCCGGAAGCCTTCCGCCGCGCCATCGGCGTGCTGATCAAGGACGAGGAGGACCTTTCCTGCATCGCGCCCGAGCTCGGCAAGATTGTCGAGGAGGCGCTGGCGTGATGCGCAATCGAAGCGCGCTAGCGCGATACCCCAGGGCTAGTGCGCGACGCTGGCGGGACAGCGCCCCCCTCTGTCCTGCCGGACATCTCCCCCTCAAGGGGGGAGATTGGCAGCTTGGGCGCTCCGCTCAATTCTGCAACGTTGAAGATTGGCGAAAGCCGGCGAGATGTCTGATCTCCCCCCTTGAGGGGGAGATGTCCGGCAGGACAGAGGGGGGCGCGAAGGAATGATGCGTCCGGAAAGCTTGCCCCGTGCGACCACGCCGTTCCTCGGCTTCGCCCGGCTGCTCCGCCGCTATGGCTTTGCTGTCGCGCCGGAGCAGGTCTCCGGCTTCATGCAGGCAGTAACCCTGCTCGGGCCCCGCTCGATGAACGACATCCGCGAGGCGGCTCTTGCCACGCTGGCGCCGCCGCCCGACCGCCGCGACGAATTCGAGGCGCATTTCCGGAGCCATTTCTATGGGGACGCCGCGGCGCTGGTCGAAGGCGAGGCCGACGAGGAAACCCGGATCAAGGACGATGGCGGAACGAGCGAAGAGGAAATCGAAGTGCTCCGCCAGGAGGAAGGCGGCGAACTGTCTTCGGCCAGCGAACAGTTGAGCGTCCGCGAGTTCCAGCGCGACAGCGACGGGCTTGCCGCCTTCCGCCGCAAGCTCGCCACCGCTTTGCCCGCGCGCCGCTCCTTCCGCACCGTGCGCACGAATGCCCGCGGCAAGCTCGACCTGCGCCGCTCGCTGCGCGAAATCGTCAGTGCCGACGGCGATATCCCCTCGCCGCTGCTGCGCCGGCGGCAGACAGTGCCGCGCAAGCTTCTCATGCTGATCGACGTGTCCGGCTCGATGAAGCTCTACACATCGGACTATCTCAAGCTGGCGCATGCGGCGGTGCAAGGCGCCGACCGGGCGGAGGTCTTCACTTTCGGCACACGGCTGACCCGTATCACCTCGGCGCTGCGCATTCGCGACCGCAATCAGGCGCTGGCCCGCGCCGCTGCCCAGGTCGACGACTGGGACGGCGGCACCCGCATGGGACCGACGCTGCTCGCGTTTCTATCGGTGCCGCGCTTCTCCGCTTTTGCGCGCGGGGCGGCGATCATCATCCTGTCCGACGCCCTGGAGCGCGGCGATCATGCCGAGCTGGAGACCGCGATGCGCCGGCTGAGCGCCCGCGCCTTTCGGCTTTCGCTGGCGACGCCGCTGGCCGGCGATCCGCGTTTTCGGCCGGCCACGGCAGCACTTCGCGCCATCCTGCCGGTGCTCGACGACCTGGTCGACGGCTCGTCCATCGCGGGCCTCACCGAGTTCATCCTGTCGCTCGCCCGCCCCGCCCCGGCGGCCGCGGCAATCTGGAAGAGGGTTTCGTGATGCAGAAGGCGATCGACGCGCATTTCCACATCTGGCGCCAAAAGGACCAGCCATGGCTGGTCGGGCCGATGGTGCCGCGCATCTTTGGCCCTTACGAGCCGATCCGCCGCGACTATCCGATCGAGGAATTCCTCGCCGACCAGCAAGGCTCGGGCGTCGAGAAGGCGGTCTATGTCCAGACCAACTGGGCCAAGGAGGATTTCGAGAACGAGGTCGCGTTCCTGCAGAAGACCGCGGAAGAAACCGGCTGGCCGCACGCCATCGTCGGCTATGCCGACATGACCGTGGACGACGTGCGTTCCCGGATCGACCGGCTGATCAAATACCCTCTGCTGCGCGGCGTGCGCATGCAGCTGCACTGGCACCAAACGCCGGCCTTCCGCTTCGCCGCCTCGGCCGATCAAGTCATCGACCCGAAGGTGCGGGCCAATGTCGCGCGGCTCAAGCATTACGGCCTGTCCTTCGACCTGCAGCTTTTCCCCGCCCAGATGAAGGATGGGCTGACGCTCGTCGGCGAGAACCCCGAGACCAATTTCATTCTCACCCACGCCGGCATGCTGACCGACATGGAGCCCGAAACCACCGAGGCCTGGAAGGCAGGCCTGCGCACGCTGTCAGCGGCGCCCAACCTCTATGCAAAGCTGTCCGGCCTCGGCACCTTCGTCCACCGCAACGACCCGGCGCTGATCGGCTATATCGTCGACAACGCCATCGACATCCTCGGCAGCGACCACCTGATGTTCGGCTCGAACTTCCCGATCGAGAAACTGTGGACCAGCCATGCCGAGTTGATCAAGGCGCATCGGGAAGCGGTGGGCAAGCACGGCACGGCGGCCGAGGCGGATATCTTCTGGAACACTGCGGCGAAGGTTTATCGGCCGGTGTAGCGCGCATCCCTTCTCCCCTTGTGGGAGAAGGTGGATCGGCGCGTAGCGCCGAGACGGATGAGGGGTGCTGGAAGAAACGCGGCGGAGAAAATCCCAGCGATTTGAAGCACTTACGTCTCCAAGGCCGCGATCCGTCCAGCACCCCTCATCCGACCGAGCTTCGCTCGGCCACCTTCTCCCACAAGGGGAGAAGGGAAGGCGCCGCGCCTCACCTCACCGCACCTCGAACTGCGGATCGACCGGTATCTGCATCGCGGTGACCATCTGGTTGGTCTGCCCGGCCAGCCCGATGATCGAGACCAGTTCGCCATGCTGCGCATCGGTCATGCCCTTGGCCCGCGCTGTCGCCGTATGCGAATGGACGCAATAGGAGCAGCCATTGGCGGTCGAGACGGCGATATAGATCATCTCCTTGGTCAGCGGATCGATGGCGCTCTCAGTGACCATCACCGCCTTGAGCTGCTCCCACACCCGCTTCAGCGAGACCGGATCATTGGCCAGCCCACGCCAGAAATTGTTGACGAAATCGGATTTGCGCGTCGCGCGGATGTCGTCGAACACCGCCTTGACCGCCGGGATTTTTTCCACCTCGGCATCGCTCAGAAGTTTCGTCGTGGTCATGGCTTGGTCCTTTCGCTTTGAATCGTTATGCGAGGTCGTTGAATCAGGTCGGGAGAAAAGGCGGCTAACCGCCTTGGATGAATCAGCAATTGACGCGCTGAGGCAAGACCGTAAGGCTGGCCGAGGCCCCTCACCTTCGTCATCCCTGGGCGAAGCAGGAGCGAAGCTCCGTCGCGGAGACCCTGGGATCCATATGTGGACGGCGCCCTGCCTGCAACGGTTGTTTTGCGTCGTTTTCGATCGCTTGCGTCCATATGTCCGGCCTTTGAGCACGGTCCTTGCGGCCGC